>CALXSO010000044.1 GCA_944391155.1 uncultured Clostridia bacterium | reverse complement strand
GTTATTCTTTTGCAATTAAATCTGCTTCAAACCATTTTTGAGAAATTTCTTGCATTTTTCCATTTTCAATTAATTTATCTGTAACTTCTTGTATTTTATCTCTTAATTCGGTATTTCCTTTTTTATAAGCTATAACCATACCCTGAGCTGTAGAAATTCCTTCTGATTTTATTTGTTTAAAATCTTTTCCATTAGCTTTCTTCAAATAATTAGCATTTATAGTAGATATAAACACTCCATCTATATTTCCAGTTTCTAAATCCATTAAAGCAGATAAATAATCTGAGTATTGGACAATTTCTTTCAATCCCTTTCCAAAATCTGAACTTTCTAAATCTTTTTGACCAGATGAACCTGTTTGAATTCCTATTGTTTTCCCTTGTAATGATTCCTGAGTCTCAAAATTACTATCCTTGTTTACTAAAAATATCATTTCTCCTTTTATATATGGTTTTGACAATGTCATTGCTTCTTCTCTTTCTTGTGTCTTACCAAATCCATTCCATATGCAGTCAATGTTACCTGAATCTAATTCTTGCTCTTTTGCTGCCCATGAAATTGTTTGAATTTCTAATTTCATTCCCAATTCTTTGCATACTTCATTAGCATAATCAATGTCAAAACCTACTATTTCATTATTGTCATTTCTAAATCCCATTGGTGGAAAACTATCGTCCATCCCTATAACTAATGTGTTTTCATCACTTTTGGCTGAATTATTTGTAAAAAAAATCATACCTGTTACTATTATTAAAATTAGCACAATTCCTATAAAAATTTTCAAATTCTTTTTCATAAAATCAAATCCCTTCTTATTTTTTTATATTTATTAGGAGAAATTTCTTTTTTCCTTTCTTCAAATTCACATATTTTTTTATCTTATATGAATTTGTAGATACAAAAAAACCTTAAAGGCGTATATACCTTTAAGGTTTTTTCTTCATCCGAAAACTTTAAAGGCACAAGCATCTAAAGCTTGTGCCAATCAATTTCAGACACAAGCTAATTTATATGATGATGGTTGCTATAACCTTTAAAATTTTTCATACTAAATACTTTCATAAAAATTTCTCCTACTTCTATATTAATATGCAATATAACATAAATTATTTACTATTGTCAAGTACCTATAATAAAAAATTTTCTTTATGCCATACTGCACAGTAACTATCTATAATAAAATTCAGACGAATTACCTTTATGGATACACTGAATTGTAACCATATCTATTCTTCATTTACATCTATTAAAGAATAAACATTTTTCTCATTGTTTAATTCTATAATATTCATAATTACACCTTTTCCTACGACATTTCCTCCTAAAAGTTTAATTGTATTTTCAATAGCTTTCATAGTATTTCCTGTTGCATATATATCATCTACTATATAATAATTTTTATTACAATATTCTTCATTAACCAACTTAGGTAATACCAGAATATCTTCCCCATACTCTTTTTCGTATGCGAATTCTCTTTCAATTGTTGTTGGTGGCAATTTTCCTTTTTTTCTAACTGGAATACACCCTACTTTTAAGTTATTTGCAATTGCAGACCCCAATAAAAAGCCTCTAGCTTCAGGAGCTACAATATAATCTATTGGAAATTTTTTTATTTCTTTTACAAACATATCTATTACTTCAGAAAAGACTTGCTTTTGTAACAATAAAGGCATAATATCAATAAATTCAACACCTTCTATTGGATAATTTTTTTCCGTTCTTATATTCAATTCATTTTTTAAAATATTTTTTATAATTTTCATAAAACATTTCTCCTCTTTTTTTTATACTTTTTAATCAAAATATGTTTTTACAATACCTTTACCTTTTTCTGATATAATTTCTAAAATTGCCCCATTAACTATTGCCATTTGTGGTGCAACATGACCTATATCTGCATCACAAATTACTGGAATATCCAAATCTTTTAAAACTTCTTTAACTGTATCATTAAAATTAATATCATAATCATTTCTTATAAAAAGAGATCTTCCAAAAATTATTCCATTACAATATTTAAAATAACCAGCATTTTTCATCTGCCATAATGTTCTATACAATTCTGGTGTATTCATTTCAAAAACTTCTAAAAACCAAATAATTCCATCATTTTTATGTTTTTCTATATATTCATTAACTCTATCATATTTGGTACCAATAAAAGATTTTATACAATCTAAACAACCACCGATGCTTCTTCCTTTCATTTCTATTCTGTCTTGTCCAAAAATATTTTTCCAAATTACTTTTTCTGTTAAATCATATCCTTTTTTTAATTCTTCAATATCTACTATATCTTTTTGCAGTATTTCACTATTATTTTCAAATATATCATTAGTTTTTTGTTCATTATCTTCAATTCTAAAATCTACTACTTTTTCACATTTTTCAAATGATTTTTGAACAACTTCTTCTCCCTCCTGCAATCTAAGTGCATCTTTCAAATTACGATAAAGTGGAACCATTGCATAATCTTTTATAGTTTGACAATAAATTGTTGGGATATCTAAAATAGTATTAAATAAAAAACTAATTCCTGTTATGTCTGAAAAACCTTGCATCCATTTAGGTTCTAAAAATCTAATTTTTTCAAAATCTAAAAAATCTAACATTTCTATCAAAAAATCACCACCTGTTGCAAATATTATACTTTTCACATTTTGATTTTCTAATAATTCCATAAATTCTTTTGCTCTTTGCTCTCCTGATGCACTTCTTCCTCTTTCCTCTTTTCTAACACTTTCTGTCTCCAGTATTTTGTACCCCATATTTTCTAATTGTTCTTCTGCTAGCTCAAGCTTAGTTATTTTTTCCTCTCCCACTATTCCTCCTGATGGTGCACAAATGCCAATAACATCACCTTTTTTCAAAAACTGTGGATAATTCATATGATCATAATCCTCCATTAAATTTTCTAAATTCATTTTAGAAAAAATTTATTAAAAAGTCAACAATAAAATTTTTTTCTTGTTAAACTTAAAATATTTATATATTACAATTCAGACTTCATTTTGTAAAGTATTCTGAAAGGTTGATAATAAATATTTTTTGTCAAGGATCAATAGGAGGATCTAAATCTTTTTTTTATAAAAAATATTTATATATTACCCCTTCAGACAGATTACTTTCATGCCATACTAAATAGTAAATATATTCTACTTTTATATTTTTATATAAAAGTAAGTTTAAATTGTAAACGGTTTATTTTTATTTTATTTTGCATAAATATTTAATGGTGATTCCTATGTTTGAAATACAAAAAATAACTTTAGAAAACAGATTAAAATATGATAATACATTAATTTTAAAATATTGTATCACTTATCCTAAAATAATTTCAAATAAATATATGTATGGAATAGAAAAATTCAACCATTTTAATCAAATTGAAGCTTTTAAAACTAAATTATATTCTGAAAAAAATTTATTTGCTATAGCAAAACAAGACTATGAATATAACAAATCAAATGGTTATCCCATTTTTGTATATGAATTAATTTTAGACTTTGTTATAACATACAACGATAATAATATTTTAAGTTTATATCAAAAAGAATATACTTATACTGGTGGAGCTCATGGTTCAACTATAATGATTGCTCAAAATTGGAATATTTTAATTGGAAAAGAATTTTTATTAAATGACTGTTATAAAAATGATTCATCTTTTTTATTATATATTTTACAGGAAATCAATCATCAGATAAATATTCAGAAAGAAAATAATCAGAAAATATATTTTGATAATAGCTGTCAATTAGTATTAAATAATTTTAAATTTAATCAATTCTATTTAAATGAAAAAAATATTGCAATTTTTTTTCAAAGTTATGAGATAGCTCCATACTCTAGCGGTATTCCCGTATTTTTTATTCCTAAATAAATATACAAAAAATATTTAGCATTACTTTTTATGTTATTCCATACTTAACTTTATAAGTAAATAGCAAAGATATTATTTGCAAGACTCATTTGTTTTTTATTTATTGCTTTTCTTGTTGTACACAGAAAATTTCGCAAAGAGTTAAAAAATAAGTAAATTTTTCATATATAATAAAAAACTCAAAAGATTAATATTAATTGTTTTTCGTCAAAAAGTATATAAAATCAAATTTATTTTTGACAAAAACTCTTAAAAATCAATCTTTTGAGTAATTTATTTTTATTCTAGCAAAAAAACATATTGTTCTATCATTGTTACATCTAATATATTTTCTATTTGCTCTATATTTCTAGTTTAAAAACACATTGTTCTAATATCTAACATCATATATAGCCTTATTTTTTACACAAAAATCTAAAAATAATTTTTCCTCAATTTTATCAGACAGTAATTCATTAATATATCTATACTTAGATAGCAAAACTAAATATTTTTTATATTTCGCTTTCTAAAAATGGTCCAAGTTGGAATTACCATAATTAAGAAATACATTATACAAATTATTATTGACAATAGCATAGACATACCTTCCATATATGGCAAACCGCCAAATAAATATTGTGATAAATCCCAGTTCATTGTAACAAAATATTTTAAAAATTGTATATTATATGCCATTGCTAATTGATTTATAATACTTGTAGACATATATCCAAGTAATGAAATTGTTATTGCTAAAGCACTATTTGAAAATAATGTGCTAAGAACAAATGCTAAAGTTGTTAATAAAACAATCATAGGAAGTTGTGTCAACAATTGTATTCCTAAATATACAAAAACATTTATTGCTTGAATAGAATTTGTATTAAAATCATATTCGAGAACTGGTATTGATAAACTATCAAATCCAAATATTACTCCTCCTGTAATCAATTCCATAATTACCAAAATAGATATTACAAAAATAATCATAATCATTGAAGTAATAAATTTTGATGCTAAAATTTTATTTCTTGAATACGGTTTTACCAATAATAATTTTATAGTTCCTTTATTAAATTCTTCACTAACAATTGTTCCTGCAATCATTACAAGAATAACTAAAAGAAATATTCCAAATTGATTAAAAAAATCCTCCATCATACTTTTTAGATTCATATTATTTACATCGACATTATTTTCTATAACATATTTATTAACTTCTCTATTTTCTAATAAATCATTATACTGTGTTTTTTCTTCATATGTTAACTTTCTATCAAATCCTTCATATCTAATCAGTTCAGTTGCACTACTTTCATAGTCTCTTAAAGCTTGATTTAAATAGTCATTTCCGTATTTTATATTTTTACTTACTCTATATTCTGCTACTATTTTATCTACTCTTGCTGATTCTTTTTCTTGTTCCAAACTTTTTAAAATCTGCTTATCCTCTGTATTTTTTTCTTGTTCTTCAATTTCTTTTATTTTTTCATTTGTCTCATTTAATTCTTGTTGTGCAAAATATTTCCAATCATCTATATCTAATTTTTGCTTTATTCCATCAATCTTTGCTTGCATTTCATCAGCTTTTTGATTGTCTTTTTCTTCTCCATATAAATACATATTCTTTTCTCTAAAATAATTTGATAATTTATCACTTATTATTTGCTGTTGCCAAGAATTTTCCTCATATTCTTTCATCATTTCTAACATATCAATTTGAGATTTTACATCTATATACATACTAATATCACTTGATTTTTCAGGATCTAAGCTTCTTAGTTGTTCATTTAAATAATTCATGGTATCTTCTGAATATCCATAACCATAATAGTAATTACTATCCATATTTTTGTACATAATGTTACTAAAAATCATAAATGCAAAAATAATAATTAAAGTAATATATAAACTTTTCTTTTTAAATATTTTTATTAATTCATTTTTTATTAATCTACCCAATTATATTCCCCCCTGTCTTTTCAAAAAATGCATCTTCTAGTGATTTTTCTTCCTCTATAATTCCATAAATTTTTATATCTTCATCTACTAGTTTACTAACTATTTCTGGAATTTTTTCTCTTTCTATATGAATTTTAAATTGTGTCTTACTCATTATTTCAGCATTTTTTATGATTTTTTTAATCTTTTCTGTATCATTGACTTCAAAAATTTTTGTATTTAAATTATCCGTTTTCTTAATTGAATCAATATCACTTGTTTCTATTACTGCTCCATTTTTTATTATGCATACTTTATTACAAAAATTATCTAATTCTGCTAAATTATGACTAGAAATCAATATTGCCATTTTTTCTTCTTGTGCAAGATTTATCAATAATTCTCTCATTTCTTTTATTCCTTCAGGATCTAATCCGTTTGTTGGCTCATCTAAAATCAACAAATTCGGTTTATGTAAAATTGCCTGTGCTATACCTAATCTTTGTCTCATTCCTAAAGAATATTTTGAAACTTTATCATTAATTCTATTTTCTAATTTGACCAATTTCACTACTCTATCAATATCTTCTTCTCTAATTCCTTTATACATATTTGCAACTAATTTTAAATTATCTTTTCCACTTAAATACATATACATATCTGGATTTTCAACAATTGCTCCTACTTTTTCTATTGCTTTAGTAAATTGTTTTTCTATATCATAACCATTGATATATACTTTTCCAGAAGTTATACTTTGTAAACCTAAAATTAATTTAATTGTAGTAGTTTTTCCTGCCCCATTGGGACCAATAAATCCTAATATATCTCCCTCCTTTATTTCTAAAGAAACATTATGTAAAATCTGTTTTTTTCCAAACTTTTTGCACAGATTTTCACATTTTAAAATTGTACTCATATTTTTGATCATCCTTTCATTTTCTTTATTTTCAAAATGATTCTAACATAAATTAATTCATAATACTATTTATTTTTTCTTAATTTTGTATTAAAAATTCTTAATATATTATTTAACTGTAATTTTGTCTAAATATAATAACGGTA
>CALXSO010000043.1 GCA_944391155.1 uncultured Clostridia bacterium | reverse complement strand
GGGCTCGAACCGTCGACCTCTAGCGTGACAGGCTAGCGTTCTAACCAACTGAACTACCGGGCCGTAAAAACTGGTGGTCGCTATAGGGCTCGAACCTATGACCCCCTGCTTGTAAGGCAGATGCTCTTCCAGCTGAGCTAAGCGACCGTTTGTCCTTCCGACGTGTTTAAGTATACTAAATTTTTCTATTATTGTCAATACTTTTTTTTAATTTTTTCACTTTTTTATTTTTCTTATTTTGCTATTCAGCGATATCGATATCTAAATGTAATCTAAAATAGCTAAAAAATCACTAAATTAATAATATTTTACACTAATCAAACTTTTTAAAATCATTTTTTCAAAATTACTTATTATATTACTTATCATATAGTAACCCCTTTTGCATTATATAATTCTCATGGGTAAAAAACCTTTTTACTAGTTTTGGTATATATAAAAAATACTTTAAATTCGAAGTTACATTAAATAAAAAACTATCAACAATATACAACCTTTTAAAACACTTTCCTTAGTACTTAAAACTTACTTATATTTTTAATATCATAATAAATATTGTATTTTTATTACTATATAAGACTTTAAAGTCCATTAATTAAAACCAATCATAAAAGATTGGTTTTAATCTTTATTAATAAAAGTTTTTAAAATTATATTAACAATTAATTTTCACTCTTTCCTTCAGGTAATGCTGGATAATCTAAAACAACTCTTATCTTCATAATAAATTTGATAGTCTTAACAAATTTACTATTTTTAATTCTTTGCCATAATGATGGTTTTTCTTCAAAGGTAGTTTCTGCTATATATTCTTCTTTTGCCTGTTCTTTTACTTGTTCTTTTTCTTGATTTACTACTTTTTCTTCTTTAGCAAGCTCTACATTTGCTTTTACAGTTTCTTTAACTTCTTGTTTAACTTCCTCTTGCTCTACTGCCTCTTCTGTAAGAACCATAGGAGTTGGTATAGTTTTTAATGCATCAGCTACTTCTATTCCAATATAACTTAAGGCCTTTGATCTATCTTCTATCCTCTCCATATCGATTTCAATATGTAAATTAGATTCTAAATTATTAATTCTTGCATGCACTAACTTCATAGCATCCTGATAATTTTGTGATTTATCAGATTTAGCTTTTCCAATAATATTTAAAGTTTCTATAATATCTTCTGGAAAATCATCCTCTGCTTCCTTAACTTGATCTTTCCAATCTTTTTCTTTATTTACAACATTTTCTAATAAATCTTTTAATTTACCAGCTAAAGCTATATTTTCTTCTCTTTGACGAATTAATTCTTCTATCTTTTTCGTATTCTCTTCAAATTGATTTGTTGCAAATTCAACTAACCCATAAGCAGCTCTATATACACTACTAGGAAAATTTTTTTTCTTTGGATATTCATTTAAATATGTTTTTATAGATTCAACTAAGTCCTTAAAATATGTATCTTCTTCTAATTGTACTATCTGTTTTTTACTTTTTGGATTAATTAATTTTTGTACTTTATCTATATTTGATAATATTTTCTCTTCCGTGATTACCATTCTCACGTTTACTATGCCAGTTCTAGACATTGTAAACAACCTCCTTATCCTACGCTTTATGCTTTCTCGTATTTCATTTATAATTATACATTATGTAACAAAAAACTACAATAGAAATTGTAGCTTTTTTGTTTACATTTTCGTTACAGTATTGTTACATTTTTGTTACATAACGGTTTTTATCTCTTCATGTCGTTTTATTTTTTGAGTTGTTGTCTTAATTAATTCTTTCTCTGTAATAGTTATTTCTCGTATATATTTATATGCAGGCATTTGTTTATTCATTTTTTTAACTTCAGTCCATAAAACATTTTTGATTTCCTCTTCATCCTCTACATTATAAATTTCTTTAATTATATCCTTATCATAAACTATTTTTGCACATATTTTGAAATCACCGTCATCTTCTGGTCTTCCATATACAAAACTCTCTTTAACGCCTTCAATTTTATTGACTAAAGCTTCTAATTCTTCTGGATAAATGTTTTTTCCATTTTTTAAAACTATTACAAATTTTTTTCTACCTGTAATAAATATATATCCGTCTTTATCTATTTTGGCCAAATCACCTGTATGAAGCCATCCATCCTCTATTGTTTCTTTTGTTGCTTCTTGATTATTATAATATCCTAACATAATTGTTGGTCCTTTTGCTAAAAGCTCCCCTATTCCCTCTTCATTAGGTTTATCTATTTTTACTTCCATACTTGGAAAAGCTTTACCTATTGATCCTAATCTTTGATATTTATCATCTTCTGCTGCAATTACTGGCGAACTCTCAGTTAATCCATATCCCTGATAAATTGTAAACCCTAAATCCAAGAATCCCTTTTCATAATCTGGGTCTAATGCAGCTCCACCTGCAACAAATAAACGTAACTTTGTACCAACAGCCTCATGTACTTCTTTAAACAATTTCTTTCTTATATCTATTCCAAATTTTCTTAAGAAATTACTTATTTTAATTCCTTTTTCAACAGTTTGCCATTTCCCTTTCTTTTCTATTCCTTTCTTAACCTTTCTATACATTCCCTCAAATAATGCAGGAACAGAAATCATAACAGTAATATCAAATTCTTTTATATTATCACCAATATGACGTATTCCATCACAAAAAAGTATTGCACAACCACAAGATATTGGATATAAAAATCCTACTGTTGATTCAAAAGTATGATGTAATGGCAAAAAAGAAAGCATTCTATCTTCTGGGACCAATTTAATTACTGATGAAATATCAAATAAATTACTTACTATATTTTTATGTGATAACATTACTGCTTTTGACATTGCTGTAGTTCCTGATGTAAATAACATTATCCCCATAGTATCTGGGTTAATTTTAGCATCGATGAATTTTCTATCACCATTATCAATCAATTTTTTTCCTTCTTCTATTAATTTTTTAAAAGAATATACGCCATTATTGTTTTCTTGTTTATTCATAGAAATAAAACATTTTATTTTTGTATTACCCTTTTCCTTTAATTTTTGCATAATTTCTTCATATTTTTCCGTATAAAAAATGGCTTCAACTTCTGAACGAATGATTAAACTTTCTATTTCTTTTTCTGGTAATGCTTTGTCAAGTGGAACTACAATTCCTGTTCCTGTAACAATTGATAAATAACTTACAGCCCATTCATAACAGTTTTCACCTATAACTGCAATTCTTTTGTCTTTTAACCCCATATTAATTAGTTTTGTTCCTAATTGTTTTATTTGCTCTCTAAACTCTCTATGTGTTATTTCTCTCAATTTTCCTGGTTCTTCTGTTCTGAATAAATATGCTGGTCTATCTGCATATTTTTCTCCCGTTTTGTTTATCATATCCTTTATATCTCTATATTTTTCTACTTTATAAATTGGCTCTCTCATAACCCTTCCCCTTTTTAGTTTTTTAATCCTTCTATAACTGTATTTTCAAATTCTCTGTAAAGATTCATTATATCTATTTCTTTCTCATTTCTTAATTTATAGACTAAACATGAAGCAATTAATCCATATATTTCAGATGCTATTACTTTTGGATTGCCTTTCTTTATTTGCCCTTTTTCTATACCTTCTTTCACTATTTCTTCAATTTTTCTGATATATTCATATACATGTTTTTGGCATTTTTGGTTTCTTGCCTCATTACCATAAAACTGACTTAATAATATAGTAATCAAGTCTTCATATTTTATTACTATTTTTATTTGTATTAAAACTATCGCTTTTAATTTATCTATATAATTTGATAATTTAGAAGTTTTTATTTCTATACTATTTTGCAACAATTTCATACCTTCTTCAATTAAAAAATTAAAAATTTCTTCTTTACTTGAAAAGTGATAGTATAATGTTCCTTTTGCAACCCCTACTGTTGCTGTAATTTCTTCTATACTTGTTGCGTCATATCCTTTTTCTGCAAATAATTTCATTGAAATTTCAAATATTTTTCTTTTCGTTTTATTCATAGCATAGCATCCTTTCAATTCGGATATTAATATCATTATTATATAGTTTATTAGATAATATTTCAAGTAGTTTTAATTTTTTTATACTCTCTATTCTAATTATTTTCTCTTTTTACAAAAAAATTTTACATTATGGATTATATTATCAATTTGAGTATCTTATTTAATTAAAATATATAGAAATATTGATTTTATCCTATTTATATTATATAATATTATTAATTACTATGCGGGTATAATTTAGTGGTAGAATGTCATGCTTCCGACCTGATAGCGTGGGTTCGATTCCCACTACCCGCTCCATTAAGTAAAATCGTCGCACCAGACGAAAGTATTGATAAATCAACTGTAAA
>CALXSO010000042.1 GCA_944391155.1 uncultured Clostridia bacterium | reverse complement strand
ATATGTATGAAATTATTGAGTATATTGCTCCTAACAAGCTTGCTAGTATTAATCTAGTATTTTTTATTTTTCTTTTTAAAATAATTGCTGTGGCATATAAAATGATATAATTCATTATTAAATTTTCAATTAGTACAACATCTATATATATAGTCATATTATCACCTGCTCTGTTATTGTACTACTTATCTTTTGAAAAAGCTGTCTTTTTTTATTGGCGAAAAAAAGAAATAATCGAGCTTTTTCGATTACTTCTTTTCTTTTTTATAATTAATATTCCTTTTTTAATTGTTTGTCTTATAAAATGCTGTTATTCTTTTATATCATAGTATAATTGCAAAATTATTTTGAAATTATGACAAAGTTATTTTCTTATTAATATTACAAATTCTTATTTTTATTTTTTCTTAAAAATGATGGAATGTCTAAATCATTTTGTGATGATGGCATTTCTGAACTTGATGGAATTGAATTGATTTTCTTTTCCCAAGTTTTTGAAACTATATTATCTACTCCGATACTTGATATTGGTTCACTTTTTTCAAACCCTGTTGCTATAACTGTAATTTGAATTTCATCTTGCATTGATGTGTCTGTTACTGTACCAAAGATGATATTTGCTTCTGGGTCTACACTTCTTTGTACTAATTCAGCTGCTGTATTTACTTCATGTAATCCTAAATCTTCTCCTCCTGTAATGTTTATGATGACTCCTTTTGCTCCTTCAATAGATGTTTCTAGTAATGGACTTTGAATTGCTTCTTTTGCTGCGTCTTCTGCTCTATTTTCTCCTGATGCACGTCCAACTCCCATATGTGCCATTCCTTGATTTAACATTATTGTCTTAACATCTGCAAAATCTAGGTTTACAAGTCCTGGAACTGCAATTAGGTCTGATATACCTTGTACACCTTGTCTTAATACATCATCTGCCATTTTAAATGCTTCTATTATTGAAGTTTTTCTATCAATTATTTGTAATAATTTATCATTTGGTATTACTACTAGTGTATCTACTTTTCCTTTTAAACTTTCTATTCCACGTTCTGCTTGTGATAGTCTTTTTTTACCTTCAAATGTAAATGGCTTTGTTACTACTCCTATTGTTAATATTCCCATTTCTTTTGCTGTTGCTGCTACAATTGGTGCTGCACCTGTTCCTGTTCCTCCACCCATACCAGCAGTTACAAATACCATATCAGCTCCTCTTAATACTTCTGATACTTCTGATTTACTTTCTTCTGCTGATTGAGCTCCAATATCTGGATTTGCTCCAGCTCCTAAACCTCTTGTTATTTTCTCTCCTATTTGAATCTTTGTATTTGCTTTTGATTGTTGTAGAGCTTGTCTATCTGTATTAACTGCAATAAAATCTACTCCTTTTATTCCTGATTCTATCATTCTGTTTACAGCATTATTTCCTGCTCCTCCAACTCCAATTACTTTAATTGTTGCTGTTCCATCCATCATTGTTACGTTGTTATCTTCATATTCCATCATTTTGATTTTCCTCCTCAAATTACTTTATATTTTTATTAAATCGATTATGTATAGAAGAATTCTTTTATTCTCTCTATTAAATTTTTAAAGAAACTTTCTTCAGTTTTAGTATCAATATTACTTGAAACTGTTTTTGTAAATGGTCTTGCAGCAATATATCTTACTAATGCATAGCTTGTTCTGTACGCAGGTTTTACTGTACTGATTGCTCTTCCTGTTGAGATTTTTACAGGAATGTTTAGATTTATTTTTCCTGCTACATCACTTTTATTTATATTAACTATTCCTTGTCCAGTTAATATTACATTATTTATCTTTGATTTTATTCCTTGATTTGTAATATCTTTGTTTACAATTGAGAACATTTCTTCTATTCTTGCTTCTATTATTTCTATTAATTCTGAACTTTTAATTATTTTACTTTTGCTTTCATCTTTACATGTATTTAAAATAATGTCATTGTCTTTGTCAACATCTATATATGATCTTAATGCTAATCCATATTGTCTCTTTAATTTATCTGCTTCTTCTTCTGTAATATTTAACACCAGTGCTATATCATGAGTGATATTATCTCCTCCTAAAGGAATAGAATTTGTGTAAATAAATGATGATCCTTCAAATACTCCTATATCTGTATTTCCTGCACCAATATCTAGCAACATAATATTATCATGTAATTCATTATTATCTAGTATTAGATTTCTTTCTGCTAGTGTTATTGGAACAATTCCATCTATTTCTAGCCCTGCTCTTTTAAATATTGTGTTTAGTTGCCTTACATAATCTTTTTCTGCTAATATTACTTGTGCACTAATTGTAAAGCTTGAGCTTAAATTTCCTACTGGATCTGCTACTATTGTACCATTTTCTAATGTTATTTTATCTGGTACAATATCTATAAGTGTTTTTCCGTCTGGAATGTCTATGTCTTTTACTTGCATCATTGCACTTTGTACATCTCTTAGTGAAATTCCAGAATATTTATCTTTTACTTCTTTGGTAATACTGTTTTGTACGATTGTGGCATATTTTCCAGGAATTGTAACATATGCTGAATTTATTTTTAAACTTGTTTCGTCTTCGGCATCTTTAATTGTTTTTGCTAAACTTAAGCTAATTTCATCTTCATTAATTATTTTTCCTTTTTTTAGCCCGCTACATTTATATGATGTATTGCTTATAATTTCTATCTGCCCAAAGTTGTTTACTTCTCCAACTACTGTTGAAACTTTGGTTGTTCCTATGTCTACGCCAACTATAATATCACCGATTGCCAACTTAATTCCTCCATTTTTTAGAATAAATTTTCTAGAGTATTTATATTACATTTTAAAAAAATTGTCAATAGAATTTGTTATATTTTCGTAACATTTTTGTAACAGTTTTGTAATATACTTTTTATGTAATATTGTATCTTTGCTTGTATATCGCTATTTTCTTATTTTTACTCTATTTTTGAACAGCAAAATTTGATTTTTATCGACATTTTTTGCAATTTATTAATTATGATAAACTTTTAATTAAAAAAAATCAAGAGTTTTTCTTGATTTTTTGTTATTGCATTGAAAAAAATAGTTTTTTTATTTTGATATTATGAAACATTTTCATTATTTTCATTTGTTTTATTCCTATTTTTCTTTATTGCTTTTAACTTATCTGTCCATTTTTCTACATAATATCTTCTTATAATTCCTAAGTTAGTAAACATTCTCCATACAAATACTACTATTGCAGCTAGGTATATATCTACATTTAATTTTTGTCCTAGTATTGTTAATAATATTGCTAGAATTGCATTTCCAAAAAATCCTGATATAAATATCTTTAAATCAAAATTCTTTTTTATTACTGATGAGATTCCTCCGAATACAGAATCTAAAGCTGCAATTATTGCTATTGCTAAGTAACTTGAATATGTATATGATATTATTGGTGCATTAGTGCCTATTATTGCACCTAGTATACAACCTATTAAAATTGCTATAAGAACCATTTTATCTATTCCTTTCTTAAATTATTTTATCTTTATTTAATTATTGCATGTACTTACTATTTATATCTTTGTTATATTTTTTTATAGTTATTTTATTGCTTTTTTCTACTTTTATGTCAAATCCTTGTTTAGTTAATTCGTCTATGCTTCCACCCTTTCCAACTAAAGTGCTTTCTAGATATGTTTGGTCTCCTATTGCTTTTATTATATAAGGTGTTAATATCCTTTGACCATTGACTAACATTATTGTATTATCGTTTATCATAAATATATCTGACATGTTTATAATTCTTTCATCATTTATGCTTATTGCTTCTGCTCCTGCTAATTTTAGTTCATTAACTATTATGTTTAAGTTGTCGTTTGTTATGCTTAAGATATTTCCTTCTGAATCTGTAGTAGTATCTTGCAATGTTATGACTATTCCTTCTCCTTCAACATTTGTTTTTCCTAATAATAAATTTACTCTTTCTAATTCTTGATTTACTAATGCACTTGTTTCTGTATCTGATTCAGCTTTTTCTTTATATTCTTGAAGTGTTTGATTTTTTTCTTCATATTGTGTATTTGCTTCTTCATACATTTCTTTCCAATTTCCCAATTCTGTTCTTAATTCTTCTTCTCTCATATTTTCTATTGATGTTATATCTGTTTCGTTTACTAGTTTGAATTGCATGAACATGATTATTGAAAGAGCTAAACAAGATAAACCTATAGTAATTGTAACTGTTATCTTTCCTTTCCTTTTCAATTGAACTCCTCCTTATCTGCTATTTATCTACTGTTTTTGCATATTTAAAATTGATGACTCCAGAATATTTTGGTATAGTAATATCATTTGACTTTTTTAATTCCGCTCCTATTTGATATTTTTCTCTTAACATATCTAAATAACCTTGTGGTCTATCTAAATTTGCAAGATTCTCTGGGAGTCCTATTGCTTTTATTGTGAATGGTGCTCCTACTCTCTCTCCGTTTATATTTATTATTGCACCTCCACATTTTATTGATGTTGTTGTGACAACTCTTTGGTCATTTATTGATATTGCTTCTGCTCCTGTATTTTTAAGCTCATTTATAACACTTAATACATCTATATCATGTAATAATAAATCACTTGGATTTAATACTGTTTTTGGATCTAGTTTACTGTCACTTAATGTTATTATTACTCCAGGTCCTTTTACTTCTGTTGTTCCAATTATTTTATTTCCTTGTTGTATTTGATTTTGTGCATCTTCTAAATCTGAATTTTTTTCTGTTGCTTGACTAATTTGAGCTTCTAATTCTTTATCTATATTTTCTATTTCTTTTATTTTATTGTCATATCTTTCTTTGTATTTTAGGACTTCTGCTCTTAAATTATTTTCTTCATAGTTTTGGCTTACTGTTGAATTTGATTCTTTTACAGTTTTTATTTGTATACAAATTCCTAATGTTAGAGCAAAACACATTAATCCTAAAACAATACTTATAATTTTTTTATTTGTCATATCTAGTAAAGAGTTTTTGTAATTTAATTACAAATGCTCTTTTCCTCCTTCTTTCTTAATATCTATCTTAATATCTATAATAAATATATTTTCTTTTTTATTATATAGGAACTTCCTATAAAAAGACTCACGTAAGTCATACTCATGTAACTTTGCTATCTTATAAAATATATTTAATCTTATTTTTGTTTTATCCTTTAAACTTTTGCTTTAAATCTTGGTTTGAAATTTTCTGTTAAATCTCCATCTACATATATTTCGCCCTCAATTCCTTCATTATCTTTTAATATTGCCTGTATCCAAAGTATTTTATCTCCTAAGTTTGTTCCGTCTCCTACATATATTGTCTTTTTTTCATTTTCCATATATATACTATAGTTGTTTTTATCGGTTATGTCAATGCTTGTGACTTCACCGTCTAAATCGCAGGATTTGTAAGCATCCATTATTTGTAATACTACTTCCAGTTTTTCTAAGTCATCTTGGTTTAATCTATTTCCTGCAACTATTTCATTTTCTGGAGTACTGATGCCTTGAATTGTTGGTAATTCTAATTTAGTGTTCGATATCTCTAAAATATATCCTTGGCTATTTATATATGCATATCCATTTAAAAATTCTACATTGAATTTTTGTTTTCTTTCTTTTACATTTATTATTATTTTATTTGGAAAACTTCTTTTGATTTCCGCATTTTGTATATATGGTTCTGTTTTTATTTGTTCTATAATTTTATCTGAAAGAAATCTAAAAATATTTTGTCCTTTGCTCAATCCGGATAGACTTATTACCGTATCTGAACTTATTTTTTCATTTCCTGTAACTTCTATTTCTTGTATGTCAAATATTGGTGACACCATTGCAAAAGTTGTTCCTCCTGCTAATATTACTACTATGCTTGTCCATTTTATTATTCTTTTTATCCTTTTATTTCTTTTTATTCTTCTTCTTTCATTTTTGTCTCTTATTGCTTTTTCTTGAAATGCCTGTTGACTATTTTTTTTGTGTTGTTTGTTATTATTTGTCATTCCTATTACTATTTCTGTGTCAAAATCAAATTTTTCTTCTTCATTTTTTTCTTTTTTTTGCTTTTCTTTTATTCGTTTTTCTCTTTCTTTTCTTTTCTTTTTTTGGTATTTTGTCTCTTCTCTTGATCTTTCTTTTTGCTTTTCTTCTATTGTTATTTCTATTGGAGTAATACTATATAAATCGTTTATTTTATTTTTCTCGTTAGTTGTCACCTTTGTCACCTCCAAGTATTATTCTTTTGATGTTTTTCTTTTTGTTTTTTGCCTTTTTATTCTAACATAAAATTGTGTTATTTTTCCATACTTTTTTAAAATTTTGTTTATTGTACTATTTTTTTGTGTTTATTTCATGTTTTTATTGTATATTTAAATTAACTTTTGCTATTCTTTTTTGTTTTTTATTTATATTTTTCTGTTTTTTATCATTTTTGTTTTATCTTTTTTGGTTTTTATTATTTTTCTGTTTTTTTATCATTTACGTTTTGTTTTGTTTTATTTGTTTTAGTTTTTATTATTTTTTGTTTTAGCTTCTCATTATCTTTTTTGTTGTTTTTGTTATATATTTTATTTTTATTAATATTTTTATTTCTATTAATATTTCTTAATGCATATAAATTATATTTGTTTTTGTTTGTTAATTTTATAAATGCACTATCTTAAATATATCAAGATGCTATATTGTTAATGGAAATATAATAAGTTGTTTAAAGGTACTGTTATAAACTTACAGTACCTTACTTATTTCTATATTTATTCCTATTCCTCTTAATTTCTTTTCAAAATTTTCATAACCTCTTAATATATATTCTATATTTTCTACAACAGTTATTCCTTTTGCCATTATTCCTGCTACTACAAGTGCTGCTCCACCCCTTAGATCAGATGCTTTAACTGTCGCCCCATATAGTTTTCTTACACCTCTTATTACTGCTGTTTTTCCTTCTATTGTTATTTTTGCTCCCATTTTATTTAAATCTTGTGTGTATTTATATCTATTTTCAAATATATTTTCTACTATCATTGATGTTCCTTTTGCTGTTGTCAGCATTGCTCCAAATACCGATTGCATATCTGTTGGAAATCCTGGATATGGCATCGTTTTTATGTCTATTGCTTTTAATTTTTTTGGTGCTTGTATTTTTATTTTGCTTTTGCTTTTTTCTATGTAACATCCAGCTTCTTCAAGTTTTGCTATTACAGGTGTCACATGTATTGGATTTACATTTTGTAATTCTATTTTTCCTCCTGTTGCTGCTGACAAACATAAAAATGTTCCTGTTTCTATTCTGTCAGGCATTATGTTGTAGCTTACTTCCTTTAGTTTTTTTACTCCTTCTATTTCTATTTTATTTGTTCCTGCTCCTTTTATTTTTGCTCCCATTTTGTTTAAGAAATTTGCTAGATCTTCTATTTCTGGTTCTTGTGCTGCATTTGTAATTGTTGTTGTTCCTTCTTGTAGTACTGATGCTAGTATTGTATTTTCTGTTGCCCCTACACTTGGAAAGTCTAAGTCTATTTTTTCTCCAACTATTTTTTCACAAGTACAAAATATTTCTCCATAGTTTTGTGTTATTTTTATTCCTAGTTTTTCAAATGCTTTTAAATGAAGGTCTATTGGTCTTGAACCTATGTCACAGCCTCCTGTTTGTGATAGTTTGTGGATACATGAATTTTAAATGGAATGCTAATCCTCCATTTTCATAGATTTCTTTATATATTTCATCATTTAAATTATATTCTTCTTTTTGTTCTTTTGTTATTTCCTTTGGATCAAATACTACAATTTTATCAAATAACCTTGATAGTTCTTCTTTTGTTAGTCCATTTTTCTTGATATCATCTATTGCTTTGAAAATTAAATCTTCTTTATCTTCTAGTTTGTTTAATGTATTAAACTTGTTTTCAATTTCTTCTAGTTTTTCTTTCTCGTTTTTTAACTTCTTTTCTAATTCTTGTTTTTTGTCTTTATATATAAATTCTGGAATTAAGTCATTTAGCTTATCT
>CALXSO010000041.1 GCA_944391155.1 uncultured Clostridia bacterium | reverse complement strand
CATCTTTTTCTTTATCGATTTGAGCTTTTGTATCATAGATATTTTTTAATATTTCTTCAATACTAATATGAGAGGTATTTAACCTAGACTTGGCACTATCTAAAATTTTAGTAGGTAGGCCTAATCTTTGAGAAATGGCAAATGCCATACTTTTACCAGGAATACCAATCATTAATTTATAGGTAGGGGATAATGTTTCAAGGTCAAATTCTGAACTAGCATTTTCAAATCCTTCTTGGACTAATGCATAATTTTTAAGTTCCGGATAGTGTGTTGTAGCAATTGTTAAGCAACCTTTTTGATGTAAATTTTCTAGAATACTAATAGCAAGGCAAGAACCTTCTTCCGGGTCTGTTCCTGAACCAAGTTCGTCCAATAATACAAGACTGTTCTGGGTTGAAAGTTTTAAAATTTGAATTATATTTTTCATATGTGAAGAAAAAGTACTTAAAGATTCTTCTATACTTTGCTCGTCTCCAATATCTGCAAAAATAGTATCGAATACAAAAATGCTACTATTCTCTGCTGCAGGAATATATAATCCACTCATTCCCATTAAACATAAAAGTCCAACAGTTTTTAGGGTAACAGTTTTTCCTCCAGTATTTGGACCTGTTATAATTAAACTAGAAAAATCTTTTCCAATATGTAAATCAATAGGAACTACTTTTTCTTTAGGAATAAATGGATGTCTTGCTTTTTTTAAATCAATATATTTTTCTTTATGAATAACAGGTAAACTAGCTTGAATAGAGCGAGCAAACTTTGCCTTAGCAAAAGCAAAATCTATCTTACCAAATAAATCTATATTATTTTCTAATTCATGTATAATAGGAAGAAATAGAGAAGATAAATTTTGAAGAATTTTTTCTATTTCAGTAGTTTCTTCCAATTTTAAACGATTTAATTCGTTATTTAACTCAAAAATAGAAAGAGGTTCTATAAAAACGGTTGAACCAGTTGATGACATGTCATGAATTAATCCTTTTATTTCATTTCTATATTCTTGCTTCACGGGGATAACAAAACGATCATTTCTGACAGTGATAATATGATCTTGTAAAAATTTTGCATAACTTGAAGAATGAATATAGTGATTTAAATTATCTTTGATAGAAGTGATAATCTTTCTTTGATTTTTACGAATATTTTTTAATTCAGATGAAGCAGAATCTTCTATGGTATTTTCATCTATGATATCATGGAAAATTTTATTCTCAACTATGGGATGAGAATATAGATTTTGAAAATATGGAGCAACAATGGCAGAAAAGGATGTATCGATATCTGATGATATATATTCTTTTAGTTCTCTTGCTAACTTTAGGATAAAAGCTAAATCTAATAATGCTTTGCAGGATAAAATCTGTTGATTTAGTAAACTTTTAATCCATATAGTAATATCTGGAACTTCTGTTAAAGGAGGTGTAGATTTCCTTTCTAATAATATAATTGCTTCTGTTGTTTCTTGTAATTTTTCTTCTACTTCTTCTTGTGTATGGTAAGGTAATAAATGAGTACAAATATCTTTTCCTATATAAGTTTGGCAAAAAGATAACAACATAGTTAAAACATTTGAAAATTCTAATTTGTTAAGAGAATGTGATTGCATATATAATGTCCTTTCTTAGTTAATTTAATGGGATAGGAATATCATCCTTTTTATATTCTTCTGGTTTTAAACCAACTCTTGTTTTCATATAATCTAAAATTAGAACAAGGAGAATACAAAATACAAGAGAGATAATAATAAAAGCATAAGCAGTAGAAGTGATTTTTAATAATTGGGAAGAAGCAAAACTTGCTATTGTACTACAAATTGCTTCAAACAAATTATTAACAGAATAAATTTTTGTCCTTAAATCAGCTGTAGAGAAGCTATTTAAATATTTTTTATTGAAGGTAAAATAGAAACCTTTTACAATATATTGTATAGCAAAAGCCAATAAAACAAGAACAAGTGTTATTAAATAAGGTAATTTTAAAATTACAACTAATCCAGCCAAAAGACAACTACTAACTAACATTATGGTTAAAACAGTAAGTGTTTTGTTGCGATATTTTTGATGAAATTGGTTTTGCCTTGCAGAAGCAATACTTGAAAATATTCCTAAAACTGCAAAGAAAATTCCCATATGTTCAACAGGAACTTCAATATCATAAAAAAGACTTTTTCTTAAAGTAACTAAAAGATTAATAAAACCATAAGAAACTCCTAAGAATAAAATGAGGCTTCTTAGTCTTTTGGATTTCATAATAAAATGAAAAGAGTGTTTGAGATTTTTATGATATTGATTAGAAGAGAGAGTAGAACGCACATTAGGAACAACTTCATTAAAACGAAAAGCTAAAAAAGCAGATATCATACAAAAAATACTGGCTAATAATACAGGTAAGTATGGAGATATTGCAAATAAAAAACCAGCCAAACAAGAAGTAATTGCCTCTAAAGAAAAAAAGAAAGCTCCACCTTTTCCTTCAATTTTAGCAAATAACTTATTTCTATTAGGAGACTCAGGTATAGAATCATATAATAGGCTAGATTCACTTAAACTTTTTATTAAAAAACCAAAAGCCCCAAAAAAACCAGCTAATATAACCATATAAATGTTTATAGAAAATAAAATGAAAAGCATATATAGGGCAACAGATATATTAGCAATGATAAGACTTTTTCTTTTCCCTAATTTATCAACAACGCCAACAAGAGGAATTTGTAATAAAAATTTTGATAAAGTATAAAAAGCATCAATTAATAAGATTTGAGAAGCATTAAATCCTTTTACTGTTGTTAAAAACATAAAGGAGATAACATAATAAAACATTAAATCCCATGAAAACATTTTATAATAAGGAAAAAGTTTTTGATTATATTCTTTTTTCTCATCTAATATGGCAGTTTCCAATATTTATCACTTCCATTTCT
This sequence comes from uncultured Clostridia bacterium, assembly GCA_944391155.1. GTDB lineage: Bacteria > Bacillota > Clostridia > TANB77 > CAG-508 > CAG-269. The sequence goes on along the minus strand of CALXSO010000041.1, from coordinate 316 downwards.
TACAATGATGTAAGTATATACTAATATAAGAATTTTGTAAATATAAATTGACAAAATTAAAACATATTGATAAGATAGAAGAGTAAAGGAGAAAGCCATGATTTTGTACCCTAAACTGTATTTAGAAAAAGTAACAGATATTACAATAGAACTATTAAAAAAATACCATATAGAAGCCTTAATACTAGATATGGATAATACTTTATTAGACTTTGACAAAAAAATAGTAGAAGGTGGAAAACAATGGGTAGAACAGTTAAAAAGTAATGGAATAAAAATTTGTATAGCTTCTAATAGTGGAAAGAAAGAAAAAGTA
>CALXSO010000040.1 GCA_944391155.1 uncultured Clostridia bacterium | reverse complement strand
ATTTTAGTCTTTCTTCTCTTTTTTTGTTAATTCCTTCTACTAATTCGTGATATTCTTCAGGATATAAATATTTAAAAGCTAAATCTTCTAATTCCCATTTCATTGAATATAATCCTAAACGGTTTGCTAGTGGTGCATATATTTCCATTGTTTCTTTTGCATTTGCTATTTGTCTGTCTCTTTTTAAGTATTTTAGTGTTCTCATATTATGCAATCTGTCAGCTAGTTTTATTAATATTACACGAATATCTTTTCCCATTGCAAGAAACATTCTTCTATAATCTTCTACTTGCCTTTCCTCTACTGAAAATATTTGCTGAACTTCACCTAGTTTTGTTACTCCAGCAACCATATCAGCTATTTCATCACCAAATTCTTTTCTTAAATCTGCATCTGTTACATCTGTGTCTTCAACTATATCATGTAATAGTGCTGCAGCTATTGTGTTCTCATCTAATCCTGTATCAGCTAATATATATGCAACATTTAATGGATGTATTATATATGGTTCTCCTGAGTTTCTTTTTTGATTCTTATGTTTCTCTTCTGCTAAATTATATGCCTTCATTATAAGTTTTGTATCTACTCTTCTTGAATGTTCTTTTCTTTTATTTATTACATCTTGTATTGTTATTTCTTTTTGCTCTTGCATGTTTTACACCCCTTTTTGACTTTTGAATTTTATTATGCTATTTTTTATCTACTGAAATCAACGGCTTCTTTCCTTTTAAATAGATTTCATTATATCTTTTAAATTAATTTGAACACTATCTATTCCATTGAAAGAATTAATTTCTAGCATTCCAGCCACATCTATTTTGTCTCCTATTTTATATTCTTCAGCTAGATTTCCCATATTGAATCCTATTGCATTAATAATATTATTTCCTTCTCTTAAAGTTAATTTTAAGTGTTTTCCTTCAGTTAAAGCTCTTATTGAATCTATTTTTAAATTTTTTATAACAAAAATTGGCATTTTATTTCCTTCGCCAAAAGGCTCTAATTTTTCAAGGCTTTCTACCATTTCTTTATTAATATCATTTAGACTAATTTTTGCATCAATTTGTATTACTGGCATAATTTCTTCTATATGTTCATCTTCTGCCACTTTCTCTATACTTTTACAGAATTCTTGAAATTCATTTCTTTTAATTGTAATCCCAATTGCCATACTATGGCCACCAAATTTTTCTATGTGTTCTAAACATTTCATTAATGCATCATGTAAATCAAAACCAGGTATGCTTCTACCAGAACCAGTAGCTTCTTCTCCTTCATAACATAATAAAATACTTGGTTTGAAATATTTTTCTGTTATTTTTGAAGCTACAATTCCTATTACTCCATGATGCCAATTTTCTCCTGCAAGTACAATCATATTATTCTTATCTAATTTTTTTTCTTCTATTTGACTAACTGCTTCTTCATATATATTTTTCTCAATGTCTTGTCTTTTAATGTTATAACTATTCAATTGTTTTGTCAAATCTTGAACCTCATTAATATTATTTGATAAAAATAAATTCAAAGCTTCTTCTACATGTCCCATTCTTCCACAAGCATTTATTCTTGGAGCTACACCAAAAGAAATTGTTGTAGAATCAATCTTTTTATAACCGGAAGAAATAAGTAAAGACTTTAGACCTAAATTCTTTGTTTGATTTACAAGCATTAATCCTAATTTAGCAATTACTCTATTTTCATCAATTAAAGGTACAATATCCGAAATTGTTCCTATACATACAATATCCAAATATTTTAAATAACTTTCTTCCTTTAGATTTAATTTTATTGAAATTGCTTGTATTAACTTAAAAACGACACCAACACCAGCCAACTCTCTACATGGATATCTATTATCTTTTCTTTTAGCATCAACTATTGCAATAGCATTTGGTAAACATTCTCCTACCTCATGATGATCTGTTACAATTGTATCTATTCCTAATTTATTTGCATAATCAATTTCTTGGATTGCTGAAATTCCACAATCAACTGTAATCATTAACTCATATCCACTCTTTGCAATTTTGTCAACTGCTGGTTTATTTAAACCATATCCTTCTTCTAATCTATTTGGAATATATGAACCAACATCAACTCCAATATCTTTAAAAAAGCTTTTTAGTACTGTAATACTTGTTATACCATCAGCATCATAATCTCCATAAATTATTATCTTTTGCTTTTTTTCAATTGCATCTAAAATTTTATTTACTGCAATCTCCATATCTGGCATTAAAAATGGATTGTGAAAATCATTTCTTGTTGGTTTTAAAAATTTATCTAATTTCTCTGTTTCTAAAATATTCCTATTTACCATGATTGTAGCTAACAGTAAATTCAAATTATATTTATCAATTAATTCTTGTACTTTTTCATTATCAGTTTCATATATTTGCCACTTTTTTATCATTTTCCTCTCCCTAGTTTTTAATTTTATATTATTGTATACTATTTAGCAATTTTTTTAAAGGTTTTATGCAAAATTTTATACAGGGATTTAGGGACGTACCTCAAAATCCCTGTATATAGGGATTTTGGGGACGAACCTTAAAAATTTTTTAATATTATTTAAAAAATTTTCGAGTTTCGTCCCCAAATTATCTTTTCTATTCTTTTATACTCCTACTATATTATATCCGCTATCTACATGAATTATTTCTCCTGTGATTGCACTTGATAAATCACTGAATAGAAATGCTGTACTATCTCCTACTTGGTTTGTTGTTACATTTCTGTGTAATGGTGCTTTTTCTTCTACTACTGTTAATATTGAACCAAAATCTTTTATTCCTTTTGCTGATAGTGTTTTTATTGGACCTGCTGATATTCCATTTATTCTACATCCTATTTTTCCTAAATCTACTGCTAAATATCGTATACTTGCTTCTAATGCAGCCTTTGCTACTCCCATTACATTGTATCCTTCTATTGCTTTTTCTGATCCATAGTATGTATATGCAATTATACTTGCTCCTTCATTTAACATTTCTTTTTCTTTTGCCATTCTAACTATTACTACTAATGAATAGCTACTTACATCTTGTGCATGTGCATAACCATCTCTTGATGTTTGTATAAAATCGTTTCTTAGATCTTCTGTATTTGCGTGTGCTATTGCATGTAATATTCCATCTATTTTTCCATGATCCTTTTTTATTTCTTCTAAGCAGTTGTCTATGTCTTCGTCTTTACTAACGTCATTACATATATAAAGACTACTGTTTGGTATCTCTTTTAATAGGTCTTCTACTTTTTCCTTGCTATCTTTTGAACATGTGCATATGACTTCTGCTCCTTGTTCTGATGCTGATTGAACTGCTCCCCATGCAATACTCCATTTGTTTCTTACTCCCATAATTACTACTTTCTTTCCTTCTAATATCATTTTTTCCTCCTTCTATTATGAATAATTTTTCACTTATCTTCATAATTATAATTTTATTTTACTTATTTAAAATATTTAAGTTTTTAACTTTTAGTTTTTCATTTTGTTTTTTGATTTTAGTTTTTTGTTTTAGCTTTTTGTTCTAGTTTTTTTGTTTTAGTTTTTTGTTTTAATTTTTTGTTTTAGTTTTTTATTTTGTTTTTTGATTTTAGCTTTTTGTTCTAGTTTTTTTGTTTTAATTTTTTGTTTTAGCTTTTTCACTTTTAATTAATGTTTTTTATTTTAATTTATATTCTTTCCAAAATTCCTTATTTTTTCATATCTTTTTTCTAGCAATTCTTCCACTTTCATGCTTTTTAGTTCTTTTATATTTTTTTCTAAATATTTTTTAATGTTTTTTATTACTTTTTCAAAATCTTCTTGTGCTCCACCTTCTGGTTCTTTTATTATATCATCTATTATTTTTAAGTTTTTTAAATCTTTTGCTGTTATTTTCATGTTTTCAGCTGCTTCTTTTGCTTTTGATGAATCTTTATAAAGTATACTAGCAAATCCTTCTGGTGATAGAATTGAGTATATAGCATTTTCTAACATTACTACTTTATCTCCAACTCCTATTGCTAATGCTCCTCCACTTGAACCTTCTCCAATTACAATACATATTATTGGAACTTTTAGTGATGACATTTCCATAATGTTTCTCGCTATTGCCTCTCCTTGTCCTCTTTCTTCAGCTCCCATTCCTGGATATGCTCCTGGTGTGTCTATAAATGTTATTATAGGTCTATTGAATTTTTCGGCTTGTTTCATAAGTCTCAATGCTTTTCTGTAACCTTCTGGATTTGGCATACCAAAGTTTCTTTCTATGTTTTCTTTTGCATTTTTTCCTTTTTGTTCTCCTATTACTGTTACTGGAATTTTATTTAATGTTGCTATTCCTCCTATTATTGCTTTATCATCACCATAACATCTATCTCCGTGTAATTCTATAAAATCTTCAAAAATTTCATTTATATATTCACATGCTTTTGGTCTATCAGCTTTTCTTGCTAATAATACTCTGTCCCATGCTGTTATTTTACTCATTTTATTATCATCCTTGATTATATATTTAGGTTTTTTACAAGAGGTTTTACCTATAAACCTATCCTTCTTTTATTTATGTAATTCAATAAGTTTTGCTATTGTTGATTTCATATCTTTTCTTTCTACTATTTTGTCTATAAAACCATGTTCTAATAAAAATTCTGAACTTTGAAATCCTTCTGGTAATTTTTGCCTTATTGTTTGTTCTATTACTCTAGGTCCTGCAAATCCTATTAGTGCTTTGGGTTCTGCTAAAATAATATCACCTAAACTTGCAAAACTTGCTGTTACTCCTCCTGTTGTTGGATCTGTTAATATTGTTATATATAATAATCCTGCTTCATTTAATTTTTTCACTGCTGCAGATGTTTTTGCCATTTGCATTAAAGATACTATTCCTTCTTGCATTCTTGCTCCTCCTGATACGCAAAAGATGACAAGTGGTAATTTTTCTTCTATTGCTTTTTCTATGGCAACTGTTATTCTTTCTCCTACTGCTTCTCCCATACTTCCCATTAAAAAATTTCCGTCCATTACCGCTAAAACTGTTCTATTTCCTTCTATTTCACATATTCCACATTTAACTGCTTCTTCTATTTTTGTTTTTTCTTTTAAACTTTGTACCTTTTTTAGGTATCCTTCAAAATTCAATGGGTCTTGTGTAAGTATTTCTTTTCCGATTTCTTCAAATGTTCCTTCATCAGCAATCTGCTTAATTCTCCTTCTTGCTGATAATCTAAAATGTTTTCCACAGTTTGGACATACACTTAAATTTTTATGCAAATCTTCTTTATAGATAATCTCTTTACATTGGTCACATTTTACCCATTTTCCTATCATCATGTCTGCTGCTTTTACATTTTTTGTTCTCGTTTCTTCTTTTTCATTAATTTTCCTTACTTTATCAATAACCAATTTTCTTCCTCCATTCAACTAAAACAATTGTACTCTTTAGTATGTTTTGATTCAAACTATAGTATAACAATTGTTCTGTTTTTTGCCAATATATTTAAAAAGTTCAATTATTTAAAATAATTATTTTGAGTATTGTAATCTCTATAATAATTTTTCTTTTTGTATAAAAGATGTATCATAATTGTTATTTATGAAGTTTTTATTACTTAATATTTTTAATATAAAATCTGCATTTGTTTGAATCCCATCTACAACTAGCTCTGCAACTGCACTTTTTAATTTTGCTATTGATTCTTCTCTATTTTTTCCATGCACAATAACTTTTGCAAGCATTGAGTCATATGTTGGTGGGACAGTATATCCTGAATAAATTGCTGTATCTACTCTTACTCCATTTCCTCCTGGTAAGTGTAGTCCAGTAATTGTTCCTGGACAAGGCATAAAATTTTTTTCTGGAATTTCTGCATTTATTCTTGCTTCCATACTGTGTCCACTAAATTTAATATCTTTTTGAGTGAATGATAATTTTTCTCCACTTGCGATTCTTATTTGTTCTTTTATTATATCTACACCTGTTACCATTTCTGTAACTGGATGTTCTACTTGAACTCTGGTATTCATTTCCATAAAATAAAAATCTAAGTTTTTGTCAACTAAAAATTCTATTGTTCCTGCATTTGTGTATCCTATTTCTTTTACTGCTTTTACTGCTACCTCTCCCATTTTGTTTCTTGTTTTTTCATCTAATATACTACTTGGTGTTTCTTCTAACACTTTTTGGTTTCTACGTTGCACTGAGCAGTCTCTTTCTCCTAAATGTATGCAGTTTCCTTTTTCATCTGCTAATACCTGAATTTCAATATGTCTTGGATTTTCTATGAATTTTTCTAAATATATACTGTCATCATTAAATGCTACTTTAGCTTCTTGTCTTACTAAATCATACTCTCTTTCTAATTCTTCTTGAGTATATGCAACTCTAATTCCTCTTCCTCCACCTCCAGCTGATGCTTTTAACATAACTGGATATTTAATTTTTTCAGCTAGTTCAACTGCTTGTTTTTTTGAAGATAGTAATCCTTCAGATCCTGGTACAACTGGCACCCCTGCTTTTTTCATTGTTTCTTTTGCTTTTGATTTATTTCCTAAAAGTTCTATTAATTTGTGATTTGGTCCAATAAATTTTATTCCCATTTCTTCGCATATCTTTGCAAAACTTGAATTTTCTGATAGAAATCCAAATCCTGGGTGTATACTATCTGCTCCTGTTAAACAAGCTGCTTCTAAAATAGCTTTCATGTTTAGATAACTCTTAGCTGATGGAGCTGGTCCTATACAAATAGCTTCATCTGCCAATGTTGTATGTAATGCATTTTTATCCGCTTCTGAATAGATTGCTACTGTTCTAATTCCCATCTCTCTACATGCTCTTATTATTCTTACTGCAATTTCTCCTCTATTCGCAATTAATACTTTTTTTAACATTTTATTCCTCCCAATCAATTATTCCTTTATAATTAATTTTACATAGTGTTTTATTGCCTTTTTATTGTATAGGAAAAACTATGAAACTTCAAGTTACACAGATTTAAAGTGAAAATAAATCTCTGAAATTTTATTTTCAAAAGAAAAAACTATGAAACTTCAAATTACATAGACTTAAAGTTAAAATAATTCTCTCAGATTTTATTTTCAAAAGAAAAATCGGCTTTTTTCTTTACCATATTTGGATTTTTCCATGTACAATAAGAAAGGTTGCTTATAAAAAGACATACGTGAGCTTTACTTATATAAATTCGTTACCTTTTTAATTATTGGTAATTATATATGTTTTTTTATTTTTTTGCAACTAGTATGAGTGGTCAAATTTTGTTGCAAAAATTAATCTCTTATAATTCCAACAAAAATGTTTAAAATGTAGAAAATAACATTTGGGCTTGTCTTTTTTTGTCGAAATATTTTTGTTGTAATTTTGGCTTTTTTATGTTATATTTACTATAAAAATTTATGAGGTGATGCAATATATTTGATACTATAAAAAGACTGATTTTTTTAATTATTATTTTAACTCTTTTTATTTCAATATTTTTTATTCCTATTATTCAAACTTCAAATTCAATTAATTACAATATTAATTATGATGAATTTTCCTCTATAAATGCTCATGGTTTTGTTTGGCCAATTCCTGGTTATACATCTATTAGTTCTCCTTTTGGGAAAAGGAATTCTCCAACTGCTGGAGCATCTAGTTATCATTATGGTTGTGATATTCCTGCACCACAAGGTACTACTCTAATTGCAATTGCTGATGGAATAATTACCTTTCGTAATTTCTTAGGTGCTGGCGGATATACCATTACACTCTCTTTCTCAAATTTTAAAGTTACTTATTGTCATGTTGATCCAAATTTTATTGTTTCTGTTGGTGATAATATTAAGCAAGGACAAATTATAGGATATGTTGGTCCAAAAAACGTATACGGAGTTCCACGGAAATAATTATAAAGATTCCAATGGAAATCCAACAAATGGAGCTACAACTGGTCCTCATCTTCATTTAGGTTTCAGAATTGATAATAAATATGTAAATCCATTAGATTATTTCTAAAAAATGAAATTTTTTAAATTATATTTTATTTCTTTATACTTTATTAATTTGTACTTTTTTTCCAAATTATATTTTCCTTTTAAATCTATACTCTTCTTAAATCTATATTCTCCTTCCCTTATGTATGTTTTCTATTGATTTGAATTTTATAACGTCTTTGTCAACGATATAAAAATGATTTAATATTTTTTTAATTTGCTTCAGAATTCGACAGCTTTTTCTTTTTTGAATTGTTATAATATGCACATAATTGAAAAATAGAGGAGGAATTTGAATGAAAAAAGAATTTAAAAAAACTGGAGAAATTAAGATTTTAGTATACAGGGAACTTGATAAAAAAAATCCTGTCTTTCATTTTAGAACTAACTCTCAAAAACTTTTACCACTTGTTAATATTTTGGAAGATACTTTAAAAAGTTATTAATTATTAAATATAAAATCTTTTATAAACCAACCTTATTTGCTGTATCTTGATTGAAGCATAAAAACTGCAAATAATTTAGTTGTAAATAGCAACAATCTATTAATTTAAATAAAAAGCTATTTATGATATAACACTAGTATAGTATGTTGTGCAAAAGAAAGTAAATATAGCTATTTTTGAAAAAATGAATAACAGAATGAGAAAAATAACTTAATATGATTATGATTTTATAATAAATTTTCAAAACTAAAATTTTTATTGAGATTTAAAAGAATATGAGCTTGTACTATTAAAGAACAACTATAAGCTCATATTCGACTTGAATAAAATTATTTTTAATATAAAATTATTATCAAATTATTTATCCTATTGGATTTCTTAATAATATTTATTTTCTACAAATGTTTATTTGCACTTTTTATTATATAGGAAACTTGTGTAGTTTCGCTACCTTGTATAATATAGTTAGGTTTTTTAAATAGAATTTACCTATAAACCTATTGCCACTATAAATTTATTTTTATATACTTATAGTAAATTAGATAGAGTGTCGCTTATGCTACTTTTCTTGTTTTGTTATATTTTCTATTTTAAATAGAATATTTCATAAAAAATCCAAATTATTTTCGAATCACTCTTCTATTTCTAGAATTTCTAAATCTTCATATGCAGGATCACATATATTTTTTCCATCATATCTAAATCTTGACCCATGACATGGACAATCCCAAGTTTTATCTATTTGATTCCAAGTTAATAAACAGCCTAAATGTGTACATATTGGATTTACAGCAAACACTTTTCCATTCTCATTTTTATATATTCCAACTTTATGATTCTCAATTTCTATTATTTTTCCGCAATCGTTTTCTAATTCATTTTCTAATATTTCGGCTTCTTTTATTTTATTTATAAAAAGTCCTTTGCTTGAATCTATTATCATATTTTTCATCTCTTCATGATTCTTAACAGGTTTCATCCTTAAAGATGAAAAAATATCTGCATAATGATTTTCCTTTCCTTTAATACTATCTACTATAATACCTGTTGCCACATTTGATAAAGTCATTCCCCATTTTTTATAACCTGTTGCTACATATACATTTGGTAAAAAGTTGGATGCTTGCCCAATATATGGCAATTTATCTAAACTTACACAATCCTCTGCATTCCATTTTTTTAAAATTTTTGCATCTGGATAATATTTTTTTGCAAACTCTTCTAATCTCCCATAACTTTCTTCATATGTTGTTGGTTTTCCTGTTTTATGATCTCCTCCTCCAACTAATAAAATCTCTTTTCCTTCATATTTTGCTGTTCTGATTGATATATTTGGATTACTTATACTTATATACATTCCTTTAGGCAATTCTTTTTTTGTTTCAATTGCAATTAAATACGACATTGATTGATACATTTTAGCAGAATATAGGCCCTGTAATTTTAAAAATGGATAATGACTAGCTATAATTACTATGCTAGCATCTATATTTCCTTTTTCAGTCTTTACTATATATTCTTTACCGTTTTTTTCAATGTCTGTTGCTTTTGTATGAGTATATATTTTTACATTATTTTCTTCTATTTTTTTCAATAATCCTTTTATATATTTAACAACATTGAATTGTGCCTGATTTTTAAAACCAATTGCTCCTTCAATTTTAAAAGGTATATCTAGTTCTCTTACATATTCACTTTTGAATCCTAATTTGTTTAATGCTTTATATTCTTTTTCTAATATTTCAATTTCTTCATTTTTATCTGTATATATATAACTTGTTAATTTTTCAAAGTCACAATCAATATTTTCTTTTTGTATTCTTTCTTCTATTTTCCTAATTGCTTTTTCATTTGCTTCTAAATATTTTTTTGCCATATTTTCATCAAAAGAGTTTATTAAATAATCATAAAAAGCATTATGTTGACTTGTAATCTTTCCTGTTGTATTTCCTGTTGTGCCAGAACATACTTCATTTTTTTCAATAATATTTATAGAATATCCAAGTTCAGATAATTCATATGCACAAGTTATTCCTGTTATTCCAGCTCCTATTATACAAATATCTACTTTCTCCTTAAAATTGTTATCATTATTTATTTTTTCAGGATATTTTTCTTTTTCATTTGCTTTCCAAATAGATTTATTCATATTTTTCGTCCTTTCTGATTTCTATTTAATGATTATTGATGGATTCTAGGTTCAAAGTTTTAAAATATTTTGTTTATTTTAATATATTTATAATACTGTTTAATTTATTTTTCTTTTATTTCTAAATTTAAATATTTAAAACTTTTATTATTATTTGCAAAAAAATCTATTTTATAACTACTAATTTATATCGTTTAATTTTTATTTGAAATTCAAATCTTTGGATATTTTTGAATAATTTATATTATAAAAAATATTTTATAAATAAAAAAGTTTCCAAAGGATTAATATAATTAATTACTTTAGAAACTTTTTAATAATTGATTAAATTTAGCTTTCAAAAATCATAAAATTTTAAACTTTATTTATTCAACGTTCGATAAAATTTTTTTGTTATTAAATGTTAATTATTTCATATTCTCTATTACCCAACCCTAATTGATTTGCTGCTTCTACTGTGTGTATTCCGTGCCTTGAATTCATTCTTTCTATTAAAGCTTCTTTACCTGGATCTGTTGAATTTATTACTGCATCATAGCATGCTTGATCAAGTGCTACTGGATCAGTTGATGCAAATATTCCTATATCGGCCATTTCAGGTGCGTGTGGATTTGAATCACAGTCACAATCTACAGATAAGTTGTTTGCAACATTTATATATAGCATATTTTCACTTCCTAAATAATTGATTACCCCTTCACATGCATCAGCCATTGACTCTAAGAAATGGTCTTGTTCTGGTAAATTGTTCCATAATTCTGATGGATTTTTTGTTTTTCCCGCAGTGTGTATCCATGCCTTTCCTTCTGAAGAGCCTATTCCTATTGATATATTTTTTAATGCTCCTCCAAAACCACCCATTGCATGTCCTTTAAAATGTGATAATACGAGCATTGAATCATAATTTTTTAAATGTGCTCCTACAAAATCTTCTTTTAAATGAAATCCATTTTTTATTGGTATTGGCATATCTCCTTCTTCATCCATGATATCTACTTTTGCTATTTCCATAAATCCATGATCTTTAATTGTTTTCCAATGTTCATCTGTTGTATTTCTTTTTCCTTCATAAGCAGTGTTACATTCTACAATTGTTCCATTAATCTTATTTACTAAATCTTTTATTAAGTTTGGATTTAAATAATAATGTCCTCCTGCTTCTCCTGTTGACAATTTAACAGCCACTTTTCCTTTTAAATTTTTTCCCAATGCTTCATATATTTTTATTAGACTTTCTGATGTAATTTTCTTTGTAAAATAAACTTTTGCTTTTTCCATTTAAATCATTCCTTTCATAAAATAAACTTTTTTACTTTCCTATAATAAGACCCACGTGA
>CALXSO010000039.1 GCA_944391155.1 uncultured Clostridia bacterium | reverse complement strand
CCAGTAGATTTAATGACATATGTAGTTGCAAAAGTATCAGGACTTCCAAAAAATCAAGTTATGGGTTCAGGAACAGTGTTAGATACAGCAAGACTTCGTTACTTAATGGCAGACTATTTAAAAATCTCAAGTAAAAATATACATGCATATATCATGGGAGAACATGGAGACTCATCATTTGTACCTTGGGATCATGCATATATAGGATGCAAAAAAGTTAAAGATGTAATGAAAGATAATCATCATCCTATGAGCACATTAGAAGAAATTCATAAAGGTGTAGTAAATGCAGCATATGAAATTATAAATAAGAAAAAAGCAACATACTATGGAATAGGAATGGGATTAAATAGAATTGTAAGAGCAATTTTAGACAACGAAAATTCTATATTAACAGTATCAACATATTTAAAAGATGGAGAATATGGACAAGATGATATATACATTGGAGTACCTTCTATTGTAAATAGCAAAGGAGTCAGAGAACTTTTGACACTTGAATTAAATGAAAATGAGCAAAAGAAATTAGATGAAAGTTGCAAAATTTTAAAACAAATGAGAAAAGATTCTATAGATAAAATTTTGGAAGAATAAATAATTATTTAACTCGTAACACTTAAAAAATAATAGTCGTTACAATTCAGTTCAATATAAAATTAAACCGTCTGAAAGGTTGATATATAAGTATTTTTTTGTTAAAAACAAACTTTAGGTCTACCTATTGGTCTTTGACAAAAAAATACTTATATATCAACCTTTCAGACTACTCTACAAAATAAAGTCTGACTAGTAACAATAATTAAATGAAAAAAAGAATTTTCAAAAAAATCTTGCCAAAATAACAAAAATATGCTAAAATACTAATGTTTTAAAAATAAGACAATATTTTTAAAATCTCTACTTAACGAAAAGTTAGGTTATAAATCCAAAGGGAGGTGAAAATAATGAACAAATACGAAAGTGTTATCATTATTAATCCAAATGTTGACGAAGCTGGAGAAAAAGCACTAGAAGACAAATTTACAGGATTAATAAATGAAAATGGAAAAGTAGAAAAAGTAGATAGCATGGGCAAAAGAAAATTAGCTTATGAAATCAAAAAATTTGCTGAAGGTACATATTTAGTATTTAATTTTGAATCAAAACCAGAAGCAATAGCAGAACTTGAAAGAGTTTACAGAATTACAGATGATGTTTTAAAATTCATTGTAGTAAAAAAAGAAGACTAATTTATTATTAATTAGAAAAAAAGAAATAAAGTAATAGAGACCTTTATTGAAAAAAGAAAGGTGATAATAATGAACAAAGTAATATTAATGGGAAGACTTACAAGAGATCCAGAAGTAAGATATACACAAACAAACAACACACTAGTTGCATCTTTTAGTTTAGCAGTAAACAGAAGATTTGTAAGACCAGGAGAAGAAAGACAAGCAGACTTTTTTAACATAGTAGCATGGGCAAAACTAGGTGAATTTTGTAGTAAATATTTTAAAAAAGGACAACAAGTAGGTATAATAGGAAGATTACAAACAAGAACATGGGATGACGATCAAGGAGTAAAACATTATATTACAGAAGTAGTAGCCGAAGAAGCATATTTTGCAGATAGTAAAAGAGAAGGAGATGCAAATTCAGGAACATTTGAAAACACATTTGGTTCTACAATGCCTGGTAATATGGGAAATGACTTTGAAATGTCATCAAGTGATGATTTACCATTCTAGAAAGGGGGAAAAGAAATGGCAGACAAAAAACAAAATAAAAGAAACAATAAGAATTATGATGAAGATTATAATCCAAGATTTAGAAAACAAAGAAAAAAAGTATGTATAATGTGTAGTGATAAAAACTTTGAATTAGACTATAAAAATGCAGATCAATTAAAGAAATTCGTTAACGAAAAAGGAAAAATATTACCAAGAAGAACAACAGGAGCATGTGCAAAACATCAAAGAGATATCACAACAGCAGTAAAAAGAGCAAGACATATTGCAATTTTACCATACACTCAAAATTAAGAACAAAAATCCAACTCTATAAAAGAGATGGATTTTTTTGCATATTAGGAAATTAAATACAGTAAACTTAATATAGGATAGGTAATTCAAAAATAATATATAATTATGCTACACCGAATTATAACGACAAACTATATAAAATGGTGAATTAACTATATAAAATTTTTAATATTTATAAATAAATATTGAATTTATTCATAAAAAATAGTAAACTTATTTTATAAAATAAGAATAGGAGAAAAATAATGATAAAAAACATAAGAAAAGAAAAAGGAGTAACAATGATAACTGTAACAATAGCAGTTATCATACTATTAATTATTACAGGTATATTAGTTTATAATGCAAAAGATGTAATTTATATCAGAAATTATAATGCTTTAAAAAATGATATAGAATTACTAAGAGATAAAGTAGCAGAATTCTACAATGAATATGGAAGTATTCCAGCCAAGATACAATGTACAAATATATCAACTGGAATTGAAAGTGTTCTAAATAATGTAGAACTAAAAAATAAAGACGATTTTTATGTACTAGATTTACAAGTATTAGATGGATTAACATTAAACTATGGAAAAGACTATGAAACTGTAAAAAATATGGAAAAAGTTGAAGAATATTATCCAGATTTATATATAATACATAAAATGACACACAATATATTTTTAATAGGAGGAATTACCACAAAAGAGGGAAATACAACAACAATTCATTATACAGATTATTCTGAACCAGATAAAACAAAAGTAGACTTTAGATATGTAGATGGAATTAAAATACCAGACAATTTTTATTATATAGGAAGAAGTGAAGAAGGAAATATAACAATAGGACCTGTTATAGAAGAAGAGTATGATAGTACAAGTTTAACACAATATGAATGGCAAGAAACAACAGACATTATAGAGAATTCAGTATTAGTAGAAGGGCAAACAATGAGAGAATATACAGCAAGTGCAAAAGTATGGAATGGATATTATCTAAATAAAAATACAAATAAAGTAATCTATTTTGATGTAGATGTAGCAGATCTATTTAAAATAGGAGACTATATATCATATAAACCAACAAAAAGTTCATATATACCAATTGAACACTATAGTGGAACAAGTAATAAAGATCCAATAGCTACAGAAGAATTAAAATGGAGATATATAGGGGAAGATTCTGACGGAAATCCAATGTTAATCAGTGAAAAAGAGACAGAAGCAAAGATAAATTTTAATGGTGCGGATGGTTATAATAATGCTGTAAATCAACTAGATGACATCTGCAAGCAATTATATAATGACAACGGAAACCTAGCAAAAGATGTAAGAAATTTGAAAATGGAAGATATAAAAAGTAAGCTAAAAGATTATACATTAGAATTTATTAATAGATACAATGAAAGTGAAGTGATATATAATAGCAAAAAAGAATATACAACAAATGTTCAATATCCATATATATATTCACAAGAAAATGGAGGTATAATAGCTGAAAACCCAACAAGAGGAGAACTAAAAATAAGTGATAGATGGACAACAAAGCCACAAGAAGGAGCAAATAGCAGAAACACAAAATTAACAGTTACTCAAACATATTGGTATAAGGAAATGTATAGAAGAGATTTTATTGATGAAGAATATTATAAAATATTTATGCAAAATGAAGAAAATCAATATTATTCGTACTGGATTTCATCAAGATGTGTTAACACTTATTCAGATTATTGTAGTTTTGGAGTAGCAAATGTTAATTCAGGTTATATAGGACACTATGAAATATTTAATTCTGATGGAAATACAGGAAATGTAACAACATCGTTTAGACCAGTAGTAATCTTAAAAGATAACATTAAGATAGTAGGAGGAGAAGGAACAAAAGATTCAGAATATGAAATAGAACTTAAATAAAGGATTAACATATATAAAAAAACAAAGCATTAAAATGTATTATATGTATACATTTTAATGCTTTTCAAAAAACATTAAATTCAATTTTTAGTTAATTTATAAAATTATAGAATAACTAAAAATTTATATATCAACCTTTAAGAATACTCTACAAAACAATTTATAAAATATAACAAAATTTACAAAATAAAATACAATAAAATAGTAATTTCATTGACTTTTAAGCAATTTTATTATATTATATATACTGTAAAAATTAGTGTTTTTAAAATCCTAAGGAGGAAAATTATGGGAGAAGTAATCGTAATAACATCAGGAAAAGGTGGAGTAGGTAAAACAACAACAACAGCAAATTTAGGAGCAAGCCTTGCAGTAGAAGGAAAAAAAGTAGCTTTAGTAGATACAGATATAGGATTAAGAAATTTAGATGTTGTAATGGGACTTGAAAATAGAATAGTATATGATATAGTTGATGTTGTTGAAGAAAAATGCAAATTAAGGCAAGCACTTATAAAAGATAAAAGATTTAAAGATTTATACCTATTACCAGCCGCTCAAACTAGAGATAAAAGCGCTGTAAATGAAGAACAAATGAGAGAACTTACAAATAAACTAAAAGAAGAATTTGATTACATATTAATTGATTGTCCAGCAGGAATTGAGCAAGGTTTTAAAAATGCAATAGCAGGAGCTGATAGAGCATTAGTAGTAACGACGGCAGAAATATCAGCAATAAGAGATGCAGATAGAATTATTGGATTACTAGAGGCATCAGAAATAAAAAATCCAGAATTAGTAATAAACAGAATAAGACCTAATATGGTTAGAAAAGGCGAAATGATGGATGTAGAAGACATTGTAGACCTATTATCAATAGATCTAATAGGAGTTGTACCAGATGATGAATATATAATTACGCAAACAAATAAAGGAGAACCAGTAATACAAAATAAAAAAGCACCATCAGGAAAAGCATATATGGAAATAGCAAAAAGAGTATTAGGAGAAAAAATTGAAGTAACAATTCCAGGAAGAGAAAAAGGATTTTTTGCTAAATTAAAAAGATTATTTAAAAAATCATAAAATGTAAAAATTACAATTGGAGGTTAATAAAGAATGTTTGAAGGCATAATGAAATTCTTTAAAAAAATAGGAAAAAAAGAAGAAAATAAAGAAGTTTCAAATTCTAAAGATGCAGCAAAAGAAAGATTACATTTAGTTCTAATGCAAGATAGGGCAAATGTTTCAGCAGACTTTTTAGAACTAATGAAGCAAGAAATTATAGAGGTAATAAAAAAATATATAGAAGTAGATGAAGAAGCAATTGATGTAAGATTAACAAATAAAGAAAATGAAGATGGCACAAATGGTGCACCTGCATTATATGCAAACATTCCAATTTTAAATATAAAAAATGAGGCAAGAAAAGTTGAAAAAAAGAATGAAACTAAAGAACAATCAGAAGAGATAAAAGAAAAAATAGATAAAAAATTAGAAGATAATCAAACAAGAAACACTGAAAATTTAAAAGAAGAACAAGAAGAACAAGCAAAAAAAGAAGAGCAAGAAAAACAAAATAAGGAAAAATCAAATGACAAAAAAGAAAATGAAAATCAAGAACCTAATAAAAAAGAAAATAATGATGAAGGAAAAAGTCAACAAGAAAATAAAAATATGAGAAAAGAAGAAACAAAAAAAATTGAACAAAATCATACTAAGCTCGAATCTGAAAATAATGTAAAAGAAAAGATTAATTTAGAAAAAGAAAAAAATAATAAAAAAGAAGAGTGATTTAATTGAGAAAAAGAGAACTAAAGAATATGGAATGGGGATTATTAATTGTTGCAATAATCTTATCCATTATAGGTTTAATTGCATTATTTTCAGCAACACAAGAAACACAATATTCAGAATTTACAAAACAAATTATTTGGATAATAGTTAGTTTAGTAATAATGATAGGTGTAATGTTTATTGATTATGAAACATTAGTAAAGATGTCACCAGTACTATATGGTATTTTTATAATATTATTAATTGCAGTATTATTCACAAAGCCAATAAATGGAGCATCAAGTTGGTTTGATATAGGAGCATTTTCTTTACAACCAGGAGAATTTGCAAAAATATTTGTTATTTTATTTTTAGCATATACAATTTCTAAAATACAGTCAAGAGGGAAAGAAGAAATAAATAAACCACTAAAATTGTTATTAATTTTTACAATATTAGCAGTTCCAGTATTATTAATAATAAAAGAACCAGACTATGGAACTGCAGCAGCATTTATTTCAGCATTTGTTGTAATAATATTTACGTCTGGAATAGACAAAAAATATATAATAAGTGCAATAATATTAATAGCAATTGCAGTTCCATTAGTCTATAATTTTATCTTGCCAGATCATGCAAAGAAAAGAATAGACATATTCTTAAATCCTGAATCAGACCCAAGAGGAGCAGGATATAATATCATACAATCAAAGCTAGCAATTGGTGCAGGAGGGCTAACTGGAATGGGATTATTAAAAGGAAATCAGACACAACTTGGCTTTTTATATCCCAAAACTACTGATTTTATATATTCAGTAATAGGAGAAGAAATGGGATTTATTGTAGCAGCAACAATTATAATTCTGTATGTATATTTTATTACAAAAATACTATATATTGCAAAAACAGCAAAAGATGATTTAGGATCGATAATTGCATCAGGAATAGCAGGAATATTTTTATTTCATGTATTAGAAAATATAGGAATGGTTATGGGATTAGTACCAATAACTGGTGTCCCTTTACCATTTATAAGTTATGGTGGAAGTTCAATGATAACTAGTTTTATAATGATAGGAATATTATTAAATATTAGTGGAAAAAGACAAAAAACAATATTTGTTCAGTAAAAAGAGGACGTTTATAGACGTCCTCTTATAAAGAAAGGAGAAGTTATATAAGAAAGGTAACAAAGCTACATAAGTAAGGCTCACGTAGGTCTTTTTATAGGTAACCTTTCTTGTTGTACACGGAAAAATCCAAATATGGTTAAAATAAAAGTGGATTTTTCCTATACAATAAAAAATATAACTAAAAAAGTATGTATTTAAAACCAATAAAAATAGGAAATATAGTAATAGAGAATAACATATTTTTAGCTCCAATGGCAGGAGTTACAGACAAAGCATATAGAAATATTTGTAAAGAATATGGTGCAGGGTTAGTATATACAGAAATGGTTAGCAGTAAAGCAATTTTTCATAATGATAAAAAAACAGAAAATCTAATGAATTTAGAAAATGAAAAAAAGCCCATTGCAATACAAATATTTGGAAGTGATGAAGAAACAATGGGATATGCAGCAAAATATGTAAGTGCAAAAGCAGATATAATAGATATTAATATGGGATGTCCAGCACCAAAAGTCGTAAAAAATGGTGATGGAAGTAAACTTTTACTAGATATAGACAAAGCAGAAAAAATTATAAGATCAGTTATAAAAAATACAAACAAACCTGTAACAGTAAAAATAAGAAAAGGTTGGGATAATAATAATATAGTAGCAGTTGAATTTGCTCAAATGATAGAACAAGCAGGAGCATCTGCAATAACAATACATGGAAGAACAAGAAGTGAATTTTACTCAGGAAAAGTAGATTTAGAAATAATAAAAAAAGTTAAAAATAGTGTAAGTATACCAGTAATAGGAAATGGAGATATAATTAATGAAGAAACAGCAAAAGAAATGTTTGAGAAAACAGGAGTAGATGCAATAATGATAGGAAGAGGATCTTTTGGGAATCCTTGGATATTTGAAAAACTAATACACTACTTTAAAACTGGAGAAAAAATGAAAGACAAATCAACAGAAGAGAAATATAGAATATTAGAAAGACATATAAAATATGAATTGCAATATAAACCAGAAATAGTTGCCATACATGAATTAAGAAAAACTATTGCTTGGTACACAAAAGGATTACCAAACTCAAGTGATTTTAGAGATAGTATTAATAAAATAGAAACAAAAGAAAAATTATTAAAAGAAATAGATGATTATTTTAGATATATCATAGATCCAGAACAATATGATTAAATTTCAACAAAATTAATTACAATTCAGCGTAACATAAAGTTAATAGACAGAAAAGTTGATATATAAATATTTTTTGTTAAAGACAAATATGTAAATCTAAAGTTTTTTTACAAAAATATTTATATATCAACTTTTCGGTCTATTCCACAAAATTTAATTTGAGTAGTATCCAAATTTATATTAAAAAATATAAATATTATTAGTGATAATTTAGAAAAGAGTGAATATTATTAGAAAGGTAAAGATTATAAATAAGTAAGGCTTATGCAAAAATTCTATAAATAACTTTTCTTTTTATATACATAAATTTTAAAATAGCGACTAGATAAATCAGGAAATTGATATATATTTAAGAAATTTAAGTATTCAAAAATAAGTATAAATAAGGAGAATAATGTTGAAAAATAAAAAGAAGTTTTTGATAATAATATTCACAATAATTTTAATAATTTTTTTAATAATTATTTTTTTCAAAAATACGGCTAAAATTTCAAAAATAGGAAATACTAATACTAGTCAAGGAATGGTAGATGATATTTTAAACTTAAAAAATTATGAAATAACTGCAAACATAGAAATAGAAAGTAATAAAAATAAAAATAAATATATAATAAAACAAAAATACATATCCCCAGATTTTTACTCACAAGAGATTTTAGAACCAGAAAATGTAAAACGGAACAATAATAACAAAAAATAAAAATATATTAAAATTAGAAAATACAAATTTAGGACTTTCTAAAATTTATGAAGATTATCAAATAATATCAGGGAATATGTTAGACTTAAAAACATTCATAGAAGAATCTCAAAAAACAAAGTTAGAAATGTATGAAGATAATAATCAAATTGTATTAGAGATAGAATTAAAAGAAGATAATCCATATATTAGAAAAAAAAGATTATATATAGATAAAAGCAGTGGAGTAGCAACAAAAATGGAAATTGAAGACAATAACAAAAATACAAAAATTCACATACTATATACTGAGGTAAAGATTAATACTTTATCTTAATAAAAATTAGATATTGTAGAGTTCTTTACTTTTAAAAGTAATATCATTAACAAACTTGACAATAAGTATTAGGAGTGAAGAAAATGACAATAAAAAGAGGAGATATGTTTTATGCCGATTTAAGTCCAGTTATAGGATCAGAACAAGGAGGTATAAGACCAGTACTAATTATTCAAAATGATTTACGGGAATAAATATAGTCCAACTGTAATTGCAGCAGCAATTACTTCACAAACAACAAAGAATAAATTACCAACACATATAGAATTAGAAAAAGATTGTGGATTAAAGAACGATTCTATAGTATTAACAGAACAAATTAGAACAATAGATAAAAGTAGATTAAAAGAAAAAATTGGTCATATAGAGAACGAAGAAATTATTCACAAAATAAATGATGCGTTAGGTATTAGCTTTGGATTAGAAGATTAAATAGAATTGAGAATATAATTTTATAAATAAGCAAATAAAAAATTTATAGAGAATATATTTTACAAAGTAGTAAATATATTCTCTATTTTTAAATGCATAGGAAACAATAGGAAACTTTAAGTTTCGCAGGGGCAAAGTGAAAATAAATCTCTAAGACCATATTTTCCAAAAAGAAAATCAATTTTTTTCTTAACCATATATGAATTTTTCCATGTACAACAAGAATAGTTACCTATATAAAGACCTACATAAGCAATATTTATGTAGCTTCGCTACCATTAAGATATATGTAAATTAGACTTTTAACTTCTTAATAGTTTTAATTTCTTGATATAAGTTATCTATTCTAGCTTTTCTATTTTTATATGCCGTTTCATACTGAGTTAATATTTCATAATAATTCTCTGGAGTTTCATTTTCACTTAGGAATATTTTCATTCCTTCTAAGAAATATTGTTTTTTCTTATCACTTTTTGCTGCTACCATCTTACTATGATATTTATCAACTTGCTTTAATCTTTTAATTTCATCTGCTAAGCTATTAACATAATCTAAAGTACAAGAAATTTCATATTCAATATCCTCAATAACAACAGACATAAGAGCTTTAACAATTATAGGATTATCTTTACCAAGTTTTGAATTTTCTGATAAAACTTTTAAAGCATCAGATTTGTTTACCTCTTGTAAAGGTTTTGTATTGTCTATAATAATTTTCAAAGTGTCAGTAATACCAACGTGGGTTTTATATTGTCTTTTGCTAACAATTGCATCATATTCATCTGCAACACGAATGATTTGACCCTCATAAGGTATATCTTTTTTTGTTAAGCCTTTAGGATATCCAGTACCATTTAAAGCTTCATGATGATATATTGGACCTGCAGCATATGGTCTTAACTTAAGATCTTGCATACAAATATTATATCCAATAGTAGTATGTGTTTTCATTATTTCAAATTCTTCATCAGTCAATTTACCAGGTTTTTGTAAAATCTCTTGAGGAATAAATTGTTTACCAATATCGTGTAAATATGCACAAATTGTACAATATTCAATAAAGCCTTTTTGACAATGAAGTCTTTCACAAATACGACAAGTTAAATTTGCAACATTCTCAGAATGCTTTCTGGTAAAAACATCAAGACTTCCTAAAATATTTAATTGATATTGCATAGTTTTATCAAGGTTATAGGCCTTTAAACTAGTTGGATCGTAAAAATCAAAAGTTTCTTTCATAATTATAATCTCCCATTAATTATTTATAATAATATTATCATTAAATATTAAAATGGTCAATTGGTTATTAACAATAATTTTCAAAAATAAAATTTCTTGAAATAAATACAAAAATATGATAATATATACAATATACAAATTCAAACGGGAGGATAACAATATGTATAGAACAAAAACATGTGGAGAATTGAGAATAATAAATGTAGGAGAAGAAGTACAATTAGCTGGTTGGATACAAAAGATTAGAAATTTGGGAGGAATGATTTTTATTGATTTAAGAGATGAATTTGGAATTACCCAAATATTATTAAATACACAAGAACTACAAGAAAAGGCTAAAGAATTAACAACAGAAAGTTGTATAACTATTAGTGGAGAAGTAGTAGAAAGAACAAATAAAAATCCACATATGCAAACAGGAGAAATAGAAATAGTAGCAAAAAAAATAGAAGTATTAGGAAAATGTAAAAATATATTACCATTTGAAATAAATTCGAATCAAGATGTAAGAGAAGATTTACGTTTAGAATACAGATTTTTAGATTTAAGAAATGAAAAATTACATAACAATATCCTACTTCGTTCTAAAATAATAAAAACATTTAGAGATAAAATGGATGAATTAGGATTTGTTGAAATACAAACTCCAATTCTTGCAAACTCTTCACCTGAAGGAGCAAGAGATTACCTAGTTCCAAGCAGATTAAATCCAGGAGAATTTTATGCACTACCACAAGCACCTCAACAATTTAAACAATTATTAATGGTAGGAGGATTTAACAAATATTATCAAATTGCACCTTGCTTTAGAGATGAAGATCCTAGAGCAGATAGAGCACCAGGAGAATTTTATCAACTTGATTTTGAAATGAGTTTCGCAACTCAAGAAGATGTTTTTAAAGTAATAGAGCAAGTAATTCCAAGCACATTTGAAAAATTTAGTGATTGGAAATCTGATAAAGGACCATTTTTAAGAATTCCATATAAAGAAGCAATGGAAAAATACGGAATAGATAAGCCAGATTTAAGAAATCCTTTAATAATACAGGATGCAACAAAAATTTTTAAAAATAGTGATTTCAAGGCATTTGAAGGAAAAACAATAAAAATGATTGTAGTGCCAAATGGAGCAGAACAAGGAAGAAAATTTTTTGATAAAATGACAGAATTTGCAATACAAGAATGTGAAGCAAAAGGATTAGCTTGGACAAAATTTGAAAAAGATGGAACTATTCAAGGAGGAATTGCAAAATTCATTACAGAAGAAATGAAAAAAGAAATGAAAAAAGAGTATGGAATAAAAGAAAATTCAGCATTATTCTTTATAGCAGACGAATTTGAAAAAGCACAAAAAATAGCAGGTCTAGTTAGAATAGAATTAGGAAAACGATATGACTTATTAGAAAAAGATGTATTTCGTTTTTGTTTTATTGTAGATTTCCCAATGTATGAATTATCAGATGAAGGAACAATAGATTTTAGTCATAATCCATTTTCAATGCCACAAGGAGGAATTGAAGCACTAGAAAAAATGAATCCACTAGACATATTAGCATATCAATATGACCTAGTATGCAATGGATATGAATTAGCATCAGGAGCTGTAAGAAATCATAGTCCAAAAATTATGATAAAAGCATTTGAAATAGCAGGATATACTGAAGAAGATGTAAAAAATAGATTTGGAGCACTATACAATGCTTTCCAATATGGAACACCACCACATGCAGGAGCAGCACCAGGAATAGATAGAATGATAATGCTTATAGAAAATACACAAAACATAAGAGAAGTAATAGCATTTCCTAAAAATAAAAAGGCCAGAGATGTGTTAATGCAAGCTCCTTCTACTGTTTCAGAACAACAGTTAAAAGATGTACATATAAAATAAGATGTAAAAAAATAAAAATAATAAAAAGAGGATTAAAAACATTATAAGATAGATGCAAAATTTATTTTATAATGTTTTTAAAATACTTAGTATAAAATAGAAAAAAATAAAAAACATTAAATTTTTTTATGCAATCATTTATTTAATGTAGAAGAGAAAATAAAAAAGATTGTAAATATATCAAACAAGGAATTAATAATTATGAACAATAGAGTTTTATTAGGAATGAGCGGAGGAGTGGATAGCTCAGTTTCAGCAATATTATTAAAAAAACAAGGATATGAAGTTATAGGGTGCACAATGATTTTATGCGAAAATACTAAAAAAGAAAATGTAAATCAAGCAATCATTGATGCAAAAAAAGTGTGTGAGAAGCTAAATATAGAACATCATATTTTTGATTTAAAAGAAGAATTTAAAACATATGTTGTAAATCCATTTATAAAAGAATATGAAAAAGCAAAAACGCCAAATCCATGTGTAGAGTGTAATAAATTTATAAAATTTGGATTATTATATAAAAAAGCTAAAGAATTAAATTGTGATTACATTGCAACAGGACATTATGCTAAGATAGAATATTCAGAAAAATATAAACAAAAAGTATTAAAAAAGGCCAAGGAAGAAAAAAAAGACCAAAGTTACTTTTTATATGGAATAACAAAAGAAAAATTAGAACATATAATATTTCCATTGCAAGATTATACAGAAAAAACAGAAATAAGAGAGATAGCAAAACAAAACGGGCTAGAAATCGCAGAAAAAAAAGACAGTCAAGAAATATGTTTTATACAAGATAATAATTATACAAAATTTTTAAAAGAGCAAAAACAATTTAAAATAAAAAAAGGAAATATAGTTCTGAAAACAGGAGAAGTATTAGGTAAACATGAAGGTATTTATAAATATACAATAGGACAAAGAAAAGGATTAGGAATTTCATATTCAGAACCACTATATGTGACAAAAATAGATTTACAAAATAATCAAGTAATTGTTGGAAAAGAAGAAGAGCTATATAGCAACATTTTATATGCTAAAAATTTAAATTGGCAAATTGATGTAGAAAAAAAACAAGAACTAAAGTGTTTCGCAAAGATAAGATATAGAGCAAAAGAATCAGAAGCAACTATATTTTTTATAGGAAATACAGTAAAAGTTGAATTTGAAAAAGAACAAAGAGCTATCACACCAGGACAATCAGTAGTGTTTTACGATGCTGAAGGAGTTTTGCTAGGCGGAGGAGAAATAGAAAAAAACACATAGGAAATCATTTTTCCTATGTGTTTTTTCTATTTCTTCTTAATTATAACTTGTTGTTTTTCTTTTTTCAAATCTTCTTTATCAATAAATCCACGTTGATATAAACATTTTACATACATCACTAAAGAGAATATAGTAGCAACCAAAGCAATACAATATAAAATCATATCCAAAGCACCAATAAAACCTGTTATATCAAACTGTTTAGTTATTAAAGAGAATACAATTGCAATATAGAATAAAACAGTAGCAAGTTTACCATACCATTTACTATATACAACAACATCTTTTCCATAAAGGAAAGAAGCTCCCATTATCATTACAAATTCTTTCAAAACAACAATTAACAGTATCCAAATAGGAATTATATTTTTAATGACCAAAGAGGCTAACACAGAGATTTGTGTTAATTTATCTGCCAAAGGATCCATTAATTTTCCAAAATTTGATATCAAATTAAATTTTCTAGCAATAGTACCGTCTAAAATATCAGTAATACCAGACAATGTAAAAAAAACAAATCCAAGTAAATAATTACCTGTAAAAATAAAGTATAAAATTAAAGGTATCAAAAAAAATCTTAATATAGTCAATGTATTGGGTACATATTTTAACATATTTACATTCTCCTTATAGTAGTAATAAAATTTTATAATTAATTATTTTATATTAAATTACTTTACATCAAAAATAAGTTGTTCATTATAATCAAGTGAAACTGTTTGACCATCTTGAATTTCACCCTTTAATATTTTTTCAGAAATTTCATCTTCGACATATCTTTGAATTGCTCTTCTCAAAGGTCTTGCACCAAATTTTATATTAGTTCCTT
This sequence comes from uncultured Clostridia bacterium, assembly GCA_944391155.1. Taxonomy (GTDB): domain Bacteria; phylum Bacillota; class Clostridia; order TANB77; family CAG-508; genus CAG-269. Next base: position 1,432 of record CALXSO010000039.1, on the reverse strand, counting down.
TTTCAAGAATATATTTTTTAGCATTACTTGAAACTTCAAGTTTAATATTTTTCTCATTTAAAGCCTTTTGAGTATCATTTAACATTAAATCTACAATTTGTAATAATTGATCTGTAGTTAAAGAATCAAATACAACTATTTCGTCAATCCTATTTAAAAATTCAGGTCTAAATACTTCTTTTAAAGTATCTTCTACTTTGGTTTTGTCAAGAGTTTGCTTTCCAAAACCAATAGAATTATTATTTAAATTAGAACCAGCATTAGAAGTCATAATTATAATTGTATTTGAAAAATTAACAGTATTTCCTTGACTATCAGTTAATTTTCCATCATCCAAAACTTGTAATAAAATATTAAACACATCTGGATGAGCTTTTTCAATTTCATCTAAAAGAATTATAGAATATGGTTTTCTTTTTACTTTTTCAGTAAGTTGACCAGCATCATCATACCCTACATATCCAGGAGGAGCACCTATTAATTTTGAAGTTGAATGACTTTCCATATATTCAGACATATCAATTCTTATTATAGAATCTTCTGAGCCAAACATTTCATATGCTAAACTTTTAGCAAGTTCTGTTTTACCAACTCCAGTAGGTCCCACAAATATAAAAGATGGTGGCCTTTTAGTACTTTGTAATCCAGCACGATTTCTTCTTATAGCTCTTGAAACACTACTTACAGCTTCTTCTTGTCCGATGATTCTTTTATGAAGATTTGTTTCTAAATTTAATAATTTTTGTGTTTCTGCTTCTGTTATTTTTTTAACAGGTATCTTTGTCCAACTCTCAATTACAGAAGCAATATCTTGTACAGTAAGATTTTTTAAAACCATATTTTTATTTAATTTGTCAATTTCTTCAGTCAATTGACATTCACGAGTTTTTAAGTCAGCTGCTTTTTGATAATCTTCTGTAGAATCTGCTTCGATAACTTCTTCTTTTTCAGATTGTATAGCTTGAAGTTCTCTTTTTAACATCTCTAATCTGAATAAATCCTTATTTTCTAGATTAATTCTAGAACAAGCTTCATCTAAAATATCAATAGCTTTATCAGGCAAAAATCTATCATGAATATATTTTTCTGACATAATAACAGCTTGTCTTATTACATCAGAAGAAATTTTAACTTTATGATATTCTTCATAATATTTTTTAATTCCTTCTAATATTCCAATAGAATCTTCTACATTTGGTTCTTCAACTAAAACTTGTTGAAATCTTCTTTCTAAAGCAGAATCTTTTTCAATATATTTACGATATTCTTTTAAAGTAGTAGTTCCAATTAATTGAATTTCTCCATTTGATAAAGCAGGTTTTAAAATATTTGCAGCGTTCATAGAATGTTCACCATCACCTGCTCCTATGATATTATGAATTTCATCTATCACAAGAATAATATTTCCGAATTCTTTACACTCATCAATTAT
>CALXSO010000038.1 GCA_944391155.1 uncultured Clostridia bacterium | reverse complement strand
TTTTTTAGCATATTTTATTCTTGTTATGATAAAAACAGGCTTTAAAAATTTTTTAAAACTTTTTAAAGCCTGTTTTTCATTTCTAACATTTTTGCATTTGTTCTAAATTCCTACTGGTATTTCTCTTTTTTTCTTTTCTTTTATTTTTGGTTTTTCTTCTTTCTTTTCATTTATTATAAGTTTTGGGCCTGCATTATTTAAAACTGTTTCTTTTGTTATTGTACATTTTTCTATTTTTGGGTTTGATGGAACATCAAACATTATGTCTCTCATTATTTCTTCTATTATAGAACGTAATCCTCTTGCTCCTGTTTTTCTTTCTATTGCTTTATCTACTATTGCTTCTAATGCTTCTTGTGTAAATTCTAATTCTACTCCGTCTAATTCTAACAGTTTTTGATATTGTTTTACTAAAGAATTTTTTGGTTCAGTTGCTATTTTAATTAGTGCTTCTTTATCTAATCCTTGTATTGTTGCAATAATTGGAAGTCTTCCTATGAATTCTGGTATTAATCCAAATTTTAGTAAATCTTGTGGTAATAGTTCTTTGAATATTTCATATTTATCTATTTCTTTCTCACTTTGAATTTCACTTCCAAATCCTATTCCTTTTTTTCCTGTTCTGTCTTTTATTATTCTTTCTAGTCCTTCAAAAGCTCCTCCACAAATGAATAATATATTTTCTGTATTTATTTGAATTAACTCTTGGTTTGGATGTTTTCTTCCTCCTTGTGGTGGTACTGATGCTATTGTTCCTTCTACTATTTTTAATAATGCTTGTTGTACACCTTCTCCACTTACATCTCTAGTTATTGATGGATTTTCTGATTTTCTTGTTATTTTGTCTATTTCATCTATATAAATTATTCCTTTTTCTGCTTTTTCTATATCACCATCTGCTGCTTGAATTAATTTTAGTAAAATATTTTCAACATCTTCTCCTACATATCCTGCTTCTGTTAATGTTGTTGCATCTGCTATTGCAAATGGTACATTTAATATTTTAGCAAGTGTTCTTGCAAGCAGTGTTTTTCCACATCCTGTTGGTCCTAATAGTAGTATATTACTTTTTTGTATTTCTACATCATCATCTTTTTTCTCTTCTTCATGTGCTATTCTTTTATAATGATTATATACAGCTACTGATAATGTTTTTTTTGCTTCTTCTTGACCTATTACATAGTCGTCTAAAATATTTTTTATCTCATGTGGATTTGGAATTTCTTCTGTTAATGTATATCCCATTTCTTCATCTTCATACATTTCTGCTTCTATTATACTTGAACATAAGTCTACACATTCATCACAGATATATACTCCTGGCCCTGCTACTATTTTTTTTACATTTTCTTGTGACTTTCCACAAAAAGAACATCTAACACTTTTTGGTATATCTTTTTTTGGCATTCTTATTCTCCTTTTTTACACTCTTTTATCCATAATTCCATCAATCAAACCATATTCTAGAGCTTCCTCTGCAGTCATATAATGGTCTCTTTCTGTATCTTGATTGATTCTTTCAATTGGTTGACCTGTTTTTTCACTTAGTAATTTGTTTAATTTTTCTCTTGTTCTAATCATATGGTCTGCATGAATTTTGATTTCTGTTGTTTGCCCAGAAATTCCTCCTCCTCCAATTAGTGGTTGATGTATTAAAATTTCTGAGTTAGGAGTTGCAAATCTTTTTCCTTTTGTTCCATTTGCAAGTAGTACTGCACCAAAACTTGCTGCTAATCCTACACAAATTGTTGATATTGGGCATTTTATGTAGTTCATTGTATCTATTATTCCCATTCCATCTGTTATTGATCCTCCTGGTGAGTTGATGTATAATGAAATTTCTTTATCTGGATCTTCTGATTCTAAGAATAATAGTTGTGCTATTACTAAGCTTGCTGATGTTGGATTTACATCTTCTCCTAAAAATATTATTCTGTCCTTTAATAATCTAGAAAATATATCGTATGATCTTTCTCCTTTACTTGTTTGTTCAATTACATATGGTACTAAACTATTTTTTTCAAACATTTCTTTTCCTCCTTTATTTTGAAAGAGTGAAAACTATAAATTTCCTCTTTTCTATTTATATATTTATAATGATATTATACAATATAATTTATTTTTTGCAATATTAATTTATCTTTTATTTAGTAACTTTATTACTTTTTATAAGATTTTAGGTAGCTTAATGATAGAATGTAATTTGTCGTTTTTATATCTTTTTATTGTTTTTAATTCAAAAAGGGTAAGTTGAACTATTTTTCTCCTCACCCTTTTATCTCTATTAAATACTATTATTGATACTATTTTTTAAATTTTGCATTTTTTACTAAAAATTCTACAGCTTTTTCTGCTTTTATTCCTTCTTTTATGTAATTTGCTACATTCTCATTTTTCATAAATTCTTCATCATTTTCTTTTCCATAATTTTTTGCCATTTCTTTCATTTTTGCTTCAATTTCATCTTCTGTTGCTTCTATTTTTTCTGCTTTTATTACTGCTTCTAACATTAATCTTGATTTAATAGATTCTATTGCTTGAGGCTCATATTCTTTTAACATATCTTCTCTTGTTTTTCCTATCATTTGAAGATATTGATCTAATTTTAATCCTTGATATGATAATCTTGTTTCAACATCTTTTAACATGTTTTCTGTTTCTGTTTCAATCATTCCAGATGGAATATCTACTTTAACATTTTCACATACAGCTTTTATAACTGCATCTTCAGTTTCATATTTTTCTTTTTGTTTATTATCCTTTTCCATTTTGTCTTTGATACTTTTCTTTAATTCTTCTAGTGTATCAAATTCGCTTACATCTTTTGCAAATTCATCATCTAGTTCAGGTAATTCTTTTTTCTTGATTTCATTTACTTTTACTTTAAATGTTGCATCTTTTCCTGCTAAATCTTTTGAGAAATATTCATCTGGAAATTTTACTTTTATATCTTTTTCTTCTTCAATTTTCATTCCTATTATTTGATCTTCAAATCCTGGTATAAATGTATTACTTCCAATTTCTAACTCATGATTTTCTGCCTTTCCACCTTCAAATGCAACTCCATCTACAAATCCTTCAAAGTCTATTACTGCAATATCTCCTTTTTCTACTGGTCTGTCTTCTATTGAGATCATTCTTGCGTTATGCTCTTGCATATGTGTTAATTCATGATTTATGTCTTCGTCTGTTACATTATACTCAATTTTTTTGATTTCTATACCTTTATATTTTTCAAGCTCAGCTTCTGGTTTTGTTTGGAATACAGCTGTAAATATTAGGTCTTGTCCTTTTCCTATTTGTTTTACATCAATATCTGGTCTGCTAACAACTTCTAATTTTTTCTCTTTTACTGCTTCTTCTAATACTTCTGGTGCTATGTCATTAAATGCATCTTCAAAAAATATTTCTTCTCCATAATATTTTTCAACTATTTTCATAGGTGCTTTTCCTTTTCTAAATCCTGGTATATTGAAATATTTTGCACTTTTAAAATATACTTTTTTTATTGCCTCATCAAATCTACTTGCTTCTACTGTTAATTCTAATTTTACTTCATTCGCATTTTCTGTCTTTTCAACTTTACAATTCATATTTATTCATCCTTTCCATTTTTTCAATAGCTTTTATATTATACCATAAAATTAGCATTTTGCAAGGAATTTTTGATAATTTTCAAAAAATACTTGTTTTTTTATTCTTTTTGTGTTAGACTTATACATAGTCAATTTTATTTTTTTAAATAGGAGGTGCTAATCGTTATGGCAAAATGTGCAATTTGTGATAAAACACAAAGTAATGGAAAAAAATTAAGTATAACTCGTTCTCATATTAGTAAAAGAAGTCCTCGTACTTGGAAACCAAATTTGAGAACTGTTAAAGCTGAAATAGATGGTCAAGTAAAAAGAATTCATGTATGTGCAAAATGTTTAAAAAATGGAAAAGTAAAAAGAGCATAGTCTCTTTTTTTTATTGTATAGGGAAAATCAACTTCTATCTTGACCATATATTGATTTTCCGTATACAACAAGAAAGACTACCTATAAAATGATATATGTGAGCCTTACTTATATAGCTTTGCTACCTATCTTATTTGTTTTTTAATCTTTTATTCTAAAAATGAATTTCACAAATCCCCTTAAGAATTTTGGAACTTTTTTAACAACTATGGTCATATGTATTCCCTCCTTTTTGACTAATTTAACATGCAAGCCACATTATTCCAATACAAGCCAATGCTACTCCTATTAAAAATAGCCAACCTGTCACAGGGAGTAATAAAACTAATAATATACCTATACCTAGGCCTATTAATGCAACTCCAATTGTTTTTTTTAATGCACAAAATAACATCTTTACTCCCTCCTTTTATTGTATAGAAATTTTCAGCTTTTATTTTCTCTTAATGCAAATTTTCCATATACAATTCGAAAAGTTATCCTTAAAACTTTATAAATTTGCTAATCTAGCTTCGCTACTTTTCTTACTATATTATATTACTTTCTTTATTAATTGTTACCTTTTATGTAACTTATTCTATGGATATATAGACTTATACTTTACTAATTTTCTGGCTTTGGTATAGTTGCTTATTTAATTTTTTTAACTTCTTTTCAATATAAATTTAATTTCAATGTTGCAATTAAAATTTTATTTTGTAGAGCTGTTAGAAAAGTTGATATATATATGGTTGATATTATTACAATTTTGTTATATTATGCTGATAAATATTTAACAATAAATGGAGGAATGAAAATGAAAAAAGGAAACGCAAAACAAATTGTTAAAATTTTGAAAAACACATATCCTGATGCTACTTGTAGTTTAGATTTTAATACACCATTTGAAATGGTTGTTGCTGTGATGCTTTCTGCTCAATGTACTGACGAAAGAGTTAATCTTACAACTCCTACTTTATTTAAACGTTGTCCTACTATTCAAGATTATGCTGATATAGATATTACTGAACTTGAAAATATCATTCATCCCTGTGGCTTTTATAAGAATAAAGCAAAAAATATTAAACTATGTGCTAAACAGATTTTGGAAAATTTTAATGGCATTGTACCTGATAATATGAATGATTTACTTACTTTAGCAGGTGTAGGTAGAAAATCTGCAAATGTTATTTTACTTGAAGTTTATGGTATTGCAAATGGTATTGCAGTGGATACTCATGCAAAAAGAATTTCTAATTTAATGGGCTTGTCTAAAGAATCTGATCCTTTAAAAATTGAACAAGACTTAATTAATTTTTTTCCAAAAGATTCTTTACAATATATAAATCATCTTTTTGTATGGCATGGCAGAAATACATGCATAGCTAGACATCCAAAATGTGATAAATGTACAATTAATAAATTTTGTGAATTTTATATGAAAGGTGGCAAAGCTACATAAGCAACACATATTTGTATCTTTTTATGGGTAACTTTTCCTGTTATATACGGAAAATCTATAATATGGTCGAGATAGAAATCGATTTTTTCTATACAATAAAAAATTTTGCGATTTTTTGAATATAATATTTCTTTTTGTCCATAATAATATTGAGGTGAGTTTTTTGACAAATATAAATTGTTCTTTAAACTGTATTTATCAAAAAGATGGGCAGTGTTCTTATAGCAAAATTAAATTTTCAGATACTATTAGTAATTCTGAATGTGCTTATTTCGTTTCTGCTGAAAGTAAAAATTCTAAAAATTAATTTTTATTTTCTTACATCTTTATTTAAAAACCTCAAAAAGTCACTATGCGGTCTAGTGGCTTTTATTTTTTATTATTAAAACAATTGACAAAAAAATTATAAAGATATATTATTTTACATATAAAATAATACATAGGAGGGATTTATGTTGAAAACTAAATCAAAATTTATTACAATTTTTTTTGTAATTGTTCTTTTTATTATGACAACATTTGTATCAGCAGTAAATGAGATTACACCGATTTCGGTAGATACTGAAAATAATGTTTCCGAACAAAATTCTTCAAATGCTGGGACTTCAGAAAATAATGTTTCAGACCAACCTATTGATGAATCAACTCAAAATGAAATTACAGTTGATGGAGAAGCTCAAACTACAAATATTAAATCTGAAGATGTATATCTATCTGGTAAATCTATTACTATAGATTATTTAGTTGATGGTAATGTTTTTGTTATGTCAGATAGTTTAACAATTTCTTCTCAAATTGCAGGAGATGTATTTGTTTGTGCAAATAATGTTAAAATCGAACAAACTTCATATATTTATGGAAATTTATTTGTTTGTGCAAATAATGTTGAAATTAATGGTATTGTTTATGATGTATATTCATTTTCAAAAAATATTACTATAAATAGTGGATATGTTTATCGTGATATTAAAGCAATTTCTCAAAATGCAAACATTTTTGGAACAATTGGAAGAAATGCTTTTATAAGTTCTTCTTCAATTTCTCTTACAGATGAAGAAAACTCAGCTAAAGGTCTAATTTATGGTGATTTAAATTATTCTTCACCATCAAAGATAGATTTTCCTGAAGAAATTGTTTCTGGTAACATAAACTATACATCTATTAATTTTAATAATCATTCTAATATCTCAAATTACTTTACATCTTTAGGTTGTTTCCTAATAATAGTTATTGTAATTTGGTTTTTAGGCTTATTTATTAGAAATCGTACAAATCTTTCTAATTCAGATAAAAAAGCTAGTATTTTAAAAATTATTTTAGCTGGTATTTTAGGAATTATTATTATTCCTTTAGTAATTTTTGTACTAATGCTTATTCCTATTACATCAACTCTTGCTTTATTACTTGCATCTATTTTCTTATTAATTCTTGCATTAAGTAAATCTGTATTTGTTATTGGATTAAACAAATATATATGTAAAAAGTTAAAGGTTAATAAAGAAATAGGAATATTTGGAATTTTAATTATTACTTCAATTATTGTTTGGGCTTTATGTTTAATTCCTTATAATGTAGGATTAGTTATTTCTATTATTATGATGATTCTTGGTTTAGGAATTTTTATTACTTCTTTTTGTAGTAAGAATTCTAGTAAAGATGAAATGAATAGCTCAAATTTGAATAATAATAAAAATATTAGTACTGGAAATAATTCTGATAATATAGAAAATAAGAAAATTGATAAGAATAATAAATCTGATGATTCAAAAAAAGCGTAATAAATTTTATGTTTCTTTAAAATTTATCTATTATATTTAAAATCAAATTAATCATAGAGGGTTCCTGTTGGATATCCTCTTTTTCATTGTATATTTCTTATTTTAAAGCAAAATGGTTTGAAAATAAATTGATTTCCAAACCATTTTACTTTAAAATATTCATTATTCTTTATATTACCTAAGTTCATCAATAATTGTTTTATAATCTTTAGCTATTAATATTGCTGTTCCTGCAACTAATATATTTACTCCCGCTTCTTTAACCTTTGGTGCTGTTGTTAAATTAATTCCACCATCTGCTTCTATATCAATCTCTAAATTATTTTCATCAATATATTTTTTTAATTTCTTAATTTTTTCTACCATATCTATTAATAATGTTTGTCCCCCTTTTCCTGGTTCTACTGTCATTACTAATACATTGTGTATATATGGTAAGAATTTATAAATTTTCTCTATTTCTGTTTCTGGTTTCACACTTATACCTATTCTAGAATTATAAGTTTTTATTAGATTGATATATTCTTCAACTTCTTTATCATCTTTGCAAGCTTCAAAATGAAATGTTATTATATTAGGTTCTAATGTTGAAAATTCATCTATTGCTTTTTTTACATCTTGTACCATTAAATGTACATCTAGAGGTATATTAGATATCCTTTTTATATATGATGCATATTCAAACATTTTTTTATATGTATTTTTTTCTACAAATTTTCCATCCATTACGTCTATATGAAAATAATCTGTTTTGGCTTTTTCTAGTGCAAAAAAAGTTTTTGCTTCTTGTCCTTTCAAAACAGATAATATTGATGTTGAAATTTCTACCATTTTTTTCTTTTCTCCTTTTCTTTTAATTCTTCATATATTTTGCAGAATCTTTCATATCGATCTTTACTTATTTTTCCTTCTTTCACTGCCTTTTTTATTCCACAATTTTCTTCTTTAATATGTGTACATCCTATAAATTCGCAATCTTTTATTTTGCTTTTAAATTCTTTAAAAAATTTATCTAAGTCTTTGCTTTCTATTTCATTTATTTCAAATGTAGAAAATCCTGGTGTATCTGCAATCCAAGTATTTTTTTCTATTTCATACATTTTAATTGCAGTTGTCGTATTTTTACCTCTTTTATTTTTCTTGCTTATTTCTCCTTCTAATGTAACATTTTTTCTGAAAATTCCGTTTATTAGTGTTGATTTTCCTACTCCTGAATTTCCTGAAAAAGCATTTATTTCATTTTGCATAGCTGTTTCTAATTCTTTTATTCCTATTTTTTCTTTAGCATTTGTTTCAATAACTTTATATCCAATTTTTTGATATATATTTTTTATTTTTTCAAAGTCTTGTTTTTTATCTAAATCAATTTTATTTAAAACAATTATGCTTTTTATATTCATGTACTCTGCAAAAGCTAATTGCTTATCTAGCATTAATAAATCTGGTTTTGGGTCTTTACTTGAAATCACAAAAATTATTTGTGATATATTTGCAAGTTTTGGTCTTTTTATATATACTTTTCTTTCTTTAATTTCTGTTATTACTGCTTTTTTCTTTTCACTATCTATTATTTCATATTCAATAAAATCTCCTACAACAGGTGTTATTTCATCTTTTTTAAATTTTCCTCTTGCTGTTGCTTCATATATATCATTTTCTCCTTTTATTTTATATAAATTTGATATATTTTCAATTATTATTCCTTGCATTGTCACTCCTTTATATTATTTATTATTCTTTTAAGGACAGGTTACGTTTCTTATAACGATTTTCCCTGCCCTTTTATATTTGAAAGAATTTACAACAAGAAAGGTTACTTATAAAATGACCAGTGTGAGTCTTACTTATGTAGCTTTGCTACGTTGCTATTGGCTCTAAAAAATTGTTCCAAAACCATGCGTGAGTCCTACTTATGTAGCTTTGATACCTTTCTTTTATTTTTATTGGAAACTAATTGTAGTTGAATTATTAAAGTTTACATTTTGTGTTCTTACCCAATTACCTCCATTGCTATCTGTGATTGTTAATACAACATCTGAAGTTCCTTTTCCTGATATTGTTGCTTGTTTATTTGTTGTATTTTTATCTACATTTGAATCACTATATACTGTAGTTCCTCCAACAGTTATTACTATCTTCACTGTTTTACTTTGAGTTGTTGTTGTTTCTGTAGTGTTATTTCCTTCTTCTTCTTCAGTTTCTTCTTTATATCCTCCTGTTATTGATTTTAAATTTATTGTTGCTGTTATAGTTTTTGTTTCAGCTACTTTGTTTACTGTTATTGTAACTGTTGTTCCCTCGTTAACAGTTGTTCCTGAGTTTATACTTTGTTTTAAGACTACTCCATTATCTTTGCTTGTATCTTCTTCATATACAACATTTGTAGTTAATCCAAGTCCACTTATTCTACTTTTTGCATTTGCTTCTGTTTCTCCAATTACACTTACCATTTGAACTTGTTTAATTCCTGTTCCTGTGCTTACATGTATTTTAACTGTATCACCCGCTGAAACTTCTGTTTCAGGATCAGTTTCTTGACTTACAACATATCCTTCTTTTACTGTTTGACTTGTTTCCTCAACTACTTCAGCTTTTAAATTAGCTTCCTCTAATAATTTTATTGCTTCACTTTGTTCTTTTCCTTCTACATTTGGAACTTTAGTCTTTTCTGTTCCTTTACTTATTATTACTGTAACTGTGCTTCCTTCTTTTACATTATAGTTTTCTGCGTATTTTGGGTCTTGACTTATTACATATCCTTCTGGAACTTCACTATTATATTCTTCTGAAGAAACTTCGAATTTTAATTTGTTAGTTTCTGCTTCAGATTTTGCTTCATCTCTTGATAATCCTACTAGGTTTGGTAATGGAACTTCTTTAGGATTTGTTAAACTTAGTATTCCTAGTGTTCCTCCAAAGGCTACAGTAAATAATAATATTATACCAATAAATATACTTAATCCTTTATGTTTTTTTATAAATCTTTTTAGTTTACTATCTTTTTTATTATTTGAGTTTTTGTTTTCTTGTTCTAGTGTTTTAATTCTATTTGTATCTATTTTCTGTGTTACAGCTGTTGGATCATATTCTCTTTGCTCAACAAAATCTCCTGAAGGATTTTTTAATGCCATTTTTAAATCTTCTAGCATTTCTGTTGCTGTTTGATATCTCAATTCTGGTTCCTTTTTTAATGCTTTCATTATAATTTGATTTATTGCCTCTGGTATGTTTGGATTAATTTCTATCGGTTCTTCAGGTGTTTCTTGCATATGTTTTAATGCTACTGAAACTGGAGTATCTGCATCAAAAGGTACTCTTCCAGTTAACATTTCATACATAACTACTCCCAAAGAATATAAATCTGACTTTGCATCTGTATAACCTCCTCTTGCATGTTCTGGAGAGAAATAATGTACAGAGCCTATTGTTTTTCCGAATGCTGTTATTGTTGAATTTGATACTGCTTTAGCTATTCCAAAATCAGTTACTTTTGCAACTCCATCTTCTGTTATTATTATATTATGTGGTTTTATATCTCTATGTATTATATTATTTCTATGTGCAACTTCTAATGCTGATGCAATTTGAATCGCAACATTCACAGACCATTTCCAAGGCAATGGTCCTCCTTCTTCTACTATTATTTCTTTTAATGTTTTTCCCTGTATTAATTCCATTACTATGAAATATATACCATTATCTACACCTACATCATAAATTGATACAATGTTTGCATGTGTTAATCTTGCAGCTGATTGTGCTTCTGTTTCAAATCTTTTTATAAATTCTTCATCTGTTGTAAATTCATCTCTTAGCACTTTCACTGCAACAAATCTATTAAGTACCATATCTCTGGCTTTATAGACAATTGCCATTCCGCCATTACCTACTTTTTGTATTATCTCATATCGGCTCCCTATAACTTTACCTTCTAAATTCATTTTAATCTCTCCTTCATTATGTTTTAATGTGGACTGCTAAATATTTTTTATTACTACAACTGTTATGTTGTCATATCCCCCATTGTCATTTGCTAATTTGACCAATTCTTTTGGTGCCTGCTCAAAATTCTTTTTAGTTATTCTCAATAAATCTTCTTGTTTTACTAAGTTTGTTAGTCCATCAGATGACATTAGTAAGATATCATCTTTTAAAAAACCTTTTACCATTACATCTGGCTCTATAAAAGCATTACATCCGAAGTGCTTTCATTAGCATATTTTTTTGTGGATGATGTTCTGCTTCTTCTTTTGTAATAGTACCATCTTTTACTAATTTCTGAACATAACTATGATCTTGAGTAAGTTTTCTTATGAAATCCTTTCTTATTCTATATATTCTGCTGTCTCCGATATGTCCAATAAAAACTTTATTATTATAAATTAAAGCTATTTCTAAAGTTGTTCCCATTCCTTCTAATTCTGGATTTTCTTTTGACTTTTCATAAACAACCATATTTGCATATTCCATACTGCTTCCTAATAATTGTATGATACTATCTTTATCTTTAGAAATTTCTTTAAAATTATTTTCTATATAACTTTTTGCTGTTTGGATTGCTAAACTACTTGCTATCTCTCCGCCTTTATAGCCTCCCATTCCATCAGCTAACATATATAATTGTACTTCATCTAATGAGTTTGAAATGTAATATGAATCTTGATTCATTTCTCTTACTTTGCCTACATCAGATTTAGCATATGCTTTTATCATTTTTTCACCTCTGTCTTCTTGCTAATATAATTTCTTAT
>CALXSO010000037.1 GCA_944391155.1 uncultured Clostridia bacterium | reverse complement strand
TGGATGACCTGATTTTCCATAATATACTGCGTCTATTATACCTAATCTTATCTTTTTTGCAATTTCTTTTAATTCTTCTATGGTTTTCTTATGAGTATTCATTAAAATTCCTCCATTTTTATTTTGTGTACTTATGTTTTATTTTGTTATAATTTTATTTTGCTATATTTTTATTTTGTTATATTTTATTTTGTTATATTTTATAATCAAATAAAATTATTGTCAATAATCTTATTTTATCTTTAATTTATAATATGGATTATATAGTTATATTTCATACTTAATTTTGTAGATGATTCTAAAATTTTGTTATATAAATTTTTTTTATTAAAGACCTACTCGAAGCCCTTATATATCTTTTGACAAAAAATATTTATATCAGTATTTTGTATAGCTTACCTTTACGCTATACTTGATTATAATAATATTACAATCTATGCTTATAAATAGACTGTTTTGAAGAAGTTATTGTATGCATTTTTTCAATTTGTAATATTTATTATGTGAATTTTTTTATTTAGAATATTTATTGTGTGAATTTTCTTTATTTAGAATATTTATTGTATATAAAAGTAAAATATAATATAATTATACATATTTAGATTGGAGTGATTTATATGTTTGATGAAATAATTGAAAGTAAAAAAATTGAAATAATTAATTCTTTGCAAGAATTAATTAAAATACCAAGTGTTAATGAAATGCCTGAAAAAGGTATGCCTTTTGGTAAGCATCCAGCCGAAGCTTTGGAAAAAATACTTGAATTAGGACGAAATCTTGGATTTAAAACAAAAAATTTAGATGGTTTTTGTGGATATATTGAATTTGGCGAAGGTGAAAAATTACTTGGAATTATAGGTCATCTTGATGTTGTTCCAGAAGGGGAAAACTGGACATATGAACCTTTTTCAGCTACTATTGCAGATGATAAAATATATGGTAGAGGTGCTATAGATGATAAAGGTCCTGTTATTGCAAGCTTATATGCAATGAAAACAGTTAAAGACTTTTGTGAAAATAATAATATAAAATTAAATAAAAGAATTCGATTAATACTTGGATTAAATGAAGAAAATAATTGGAAGTGTATAGATTATTATAAGCAAAAAGAAGAAATTCCAAATGTTGGCTTTAGTCCTGATGCTGACTTTCCATGTATATATGCTGAAAAAGGCATTCTTTCTCCTATATTAGAAATGAAATATCTTCCTAATTCTAATACAAATATTATCTTAAAAACTATTGATTGTAATAATAATCCTTTAAATGTTGTTCCTAAGATCTCATCTTGTGTTTTATCTGTTAATTCTATAGATATTGATGAGCTTGTTACTTTGATGGAAAATTTCATTAAACAAAATAATTTTAAAATTGAGGTTTTAAAACTTGATTCTAATAATTTAAAACTAATTTCTTATGGTGTTCAAGCTCATTCTGCTCATCCTGATTTAGGTGTAAATTCTGTGTCTAGATTAATTATTACTTTAAATTATGTTTTAAATAAATATGATTCATCAATTCCTTTATTTGAATTTTTTAATACTTATATTGGTACAGAATATAATGGACACAGATTGGGTATAGATTTTAAGGATGAGTCAGGAAATTTAACTTTAAATGTTGGAAATATTTCTTTGGAAAATAATTTATTAAAAATTGGTATGAATTTAAGAATCCCTATAAATACTGATTTTAACATAATTAAAAATACATTTATAGAAAAAATTTATGATTCTATTGAGTGTAATTTTGTTGGTGAAAAGGCTCCTTTATATGTACCAAAAAATTCTCAACTTGTTATGACTCTTTGTAAAATTTTTAATGAGAAAACTAATTCAAATTTAGGGCCAATAGCAATTGGTGGTGCAACTTATGCAAGAGCTTTTCCAAATTGTGTTTCTTTTGGTGCTAATCTTCCTGGACAACAAGATATGTGTCATCAGACTGATGAATTTATTTCTATTCATAATTTGATTTTAGCAACAAAAATTTATGCTCAAGCTATATTTGAACTTTAATATTTGAACTTTAAGTCTGTTTAACTTAAAGTTACATATTGTTTCCTATACAATTAGGGATTAAGATCTCTCTTAATCCCTAAAAAATTGTTCAAATTCTTGTTCATTTATCTTTTCTTGTCTAAGCAATGTTTCTGCAATTAAATCCAATTTATCTCTGTGCTCTATAAGCATTTGTTGTGCTTTTGTGTATGCTTCGTCTATTAATGATTTTACTTCTAGTCCTATTCTGTCTCCAATATCTTCTCCAAACATTTGCATTTCATATGGTTCTTTTCCTTGGAAGTCTATTGGTCCTAGTTTGTCACTCATTCCGTATTTTGTTACCATATCTCTTGCTATTTTTGTTGCTACTTCTATGTCATTGCTTGCTCCTGTTGATATATCGTCTAATACTAATTTTTCTGCTGCTCTTCCTCCAAGTAACGCTATTAGTTTTTCTTTCATTTCCGTTTTTGATATATAGTATTTGTCTTCATCAGATTTATACATTGTGTATCCGCCTGCAACTCCTCTTGGTATTATTGATACTTCTTTTACATTTGATTGTGTTGGTAAATATCTACTTACTACAGCATGTCCTGCTTCATGATATGCTGTTAATCTTTTGTCTTTGTCTGATATTACTCTTTCTTTTTTTTCTAATCCGACTGTTACTTTTTTTACAGCTTCTTCTATGTCATCATTTTCTATTTCTTCATGATTATTCTTTGTTGCTATTATTGCTGCTTCATTTAAAATATTTGCAAGTTCTGCTCCCGTGAATCCTGCTGTGTCTTCTGCTATGCTTTTTAAATTTACTTCACTTGATAGTTTCTTTTCTTTACTGTGTATTTTTAGAATGTCTAGCCTTCCTTTTAAGTCTGGTGAAGGTATTGTTATTTGTCTATCAAATCTTCCTGGTCTTAATAATGCTTTGTCTAGCATTTCTGGTCTGTTTGTTGCTGCTAATACTATTATTGTTTCTTCTGAACTAAATCCGTCCATTTCTACTAATAGTTGATTTAAAGTTTGGTTGTTTTCTGATTCGGCTCCACTGTTTGATGTTCTTCTTGAACCTATTGCATCTATTTCATCTATAAATACTATACATGGTGCTAGTCTTCTTGCTTTTTCAAACAGTTTTCTAACACGTGATGCACCAAGCCCAGCAAACATTTCTATAAATTCTGATCCACTCATTGATATGAAAGGTACATTTGCTTCTCCTGCTATTGCTTTAGCTATTAGTGTTTTTCCTGTTCCTGGTTTACCATATAATAAAACTCCTCTTGGAATCTTTGCTCCCATCCTTGTGTATTTTTCTGGTTTTTTTAGAAAATCTACTATTTCTACCATTTCTGCTTTTTCTTCTTCCAAACCTGCTACATCTTTGAATGTTACTTTTGTTTTTCTTTCTGTTTCATCATATACTTTTCCCTTTTCTCCTATTCCTTGTAATTTGAATAGCATTATAAATAATGCTAACATTATGATTGTTGGTAATAAATTAAGTAATATTGTAGGTATTTGCACTAGTATACTTCTTGGTTTTTGTATTAATTCAATTTCATTTCCCTCTGCAACTTTTGTTTGTATTAATTCAATAAATGATTCAGTATTTGGTACAATTGATGTTTTTTCTTCTTCTTCATTTTTTACTTTTACTTTTACTGTTGTGCTTCCTGTTGTCATTTCTATTTTTTCAATATTTCCTGCTGAAATTTCTTTTATTAAATCAGTATATGCTAAAGTATTTTTATCTTCTTCATCTTTATTTTTTGTTAATAAAATTGCACCTATTGTACTTAAAATCAATAATACTGCTAAGATTAATATTCCTATTAATATTTTATTGTTCTTTTTTTCTTTATTTTTTTGCTTATTACTATCTTTCATTTCTTCATCCTTTCTAATTGACTTTTATATAACTATATATTTATTTTTACAGCTACTTTTTAAGTTCTCAATATTATATTTATAATAAGTCATTGCAAGTTCCTTCCCCTGCATCTTCATTCTTTTCTTTCTTCTTTTTTTTATTATCCTTTTTATCTTCTGTTTCTTCATCTTTTTTTCCAGTGTCTTTATTTTTATCTTTTTCTTTGTCTTCATTTTTTCCTTTATTTTCTGTTATTTCTTCCCTAATTTGCTTTTGTACTTCTTGTATTTTGATAATTTCCATTTGTTTTCTTATTGCGTCTGATTTTAATATAAATATTGCAGCAATTAGATAAATTGTAGCTACAGATATATACATAGGTTCAAAATATTTTATTGTAAATGGAATGAATATATTAATTCCTAAATAAATTATATATAATATTGTTGATAGTGTAATTGAATATACTGCCATATTAAATATTGCTACATATCTCATGCGTAATTTTGTTATTATATTTGCAATACAACCAAATAAGCTTATAAATACTATATATGTTAAAATATTAAAGAAGTATATTACAAATGTATAAATAAATATCATTATAAATACATTAATATATAAATTTATTATTTGAAAACTGTTTATAAAATTTATAACATCTTGTTTGTTAAAGGAATTTAATCCTATTTGTCCAAAAATTTCTTGATAATTATAATTTGCTGTTCCCATTACTGATTGCGTTTTTATTATTATTCTATTTTTTAATATTATAGCCCCATCACCTGCATCAGTTATTTCATTTATATATTCATTTATTTTTTCCTCATTTTCTTCTATTGTGTCTACTATTACTTTTCCAAATTGTGGTGTTTCTTCATATATTAATGCTTCATTACTCTCTACTTTGAGTGTTCCATCTTGATATGAAAATTCTGGAAAACTTTCTTTTAAATATTCTACCCCTTCTTTTAATAAATTATTTAATTGATAAATTGTTCCTAAACATGAAATTACAGCAAAAATTGCAATTAGTTTTATAAGATATGAAATAGCTTTGGGCAACCCTTCTGCTGCCATTTCTGGATATCTTTCTATTTTTATTATTGAATAATATAATTTTTTGAAAAATCCATTATATGATTTATTCTTTTTATTTAAACTTGCATTATTTTCTTTTTTATCAACATCTCTTTCATCCATTTATTGGTATTCCCTCCTTATACTGCTATCTACATAGCCTGGATATATATTAAATATGACTTTATCTCCTGGTTTTACATTTTTTCCAGTTATTTCTGCGATTATATGATATGTTCCTACTCTTCCTAGTATTGTGCAAACTTGATTATTAATTTTAACTGTTAGTTTCTGTTTTTTTAGTGAATCTTTTATATCTCTTACTATATATCTTAACTTATCTATTGGTCTAAAAGTATCTCTTCCTATTTCCATATTTATTCCATCCATATATCCACATTGAATTATTGCAATTTCTGTTTCTTTTTTTGTCTTATAGGTATTAGAATATCCAATATTAAATCCTTTTGGTAATTTTTTTGTTTCTGCTACTTCTGATTCTAAGACTCCTATTTTTTTTAGTCCTATTGTTGAGTTAGGTAATGATAATCTTCCTAAAAAAGCTGAACCAATTCTAACGGCATTTAAATGCATTGATGGAAATTTTATAAATGCTGATGAATTACAAACGTGTAGCATTCCTGTTTCTATACTATTCATTTTCAATACTTCAATACAATCTATAAATCTTTTAAATTGCAGTTTGGTATATTTATCATTAAAAAAAGCTAATGAGAAATGTGTAAATGTTCCTTCTATTTTCAAGTTTTCTGCATTTTTTAATGTTTCTATCATTTTATCTCTTTCAGAATATAAAAAACCATATCTTCCAAATCCTGTATCTATTTTTAGATGTACTCTTACTTTTTTTTCTAGTTTTTTTCCAAGTTCATTTGCAATTTTTACAGATAGTTCTGAACCAACTGTTAATATTACATTATTTTCAATAAGCCATTTTACATCTTCTTCAATACAAGTTGAAGACAACATAAGAAGATTGTTTTTTATTCCAGCTTGTCTTATTTTTTTTGCTTCTTCTATTGTTGCAACTGCAAAAAAATCTATACCTTGATCAATTAAGAATTTAGTAAATTCAATTATGTCTAATCCATATCCATTTCCTTTTACTACAGCTATTATTTTTGTATATTCTCCGTTATCATCTTTTCCGTTTTTTTCTGCATGCTCTTTTATTTTTTCAATGTTGTATATTAAATCTTCTTTATTTATTACTACCTTTTTCATAATATACCTTTCACTTTTTATTTATTTTTTTATTTTCATTTTTATTTGTCTTAAATTGCGGAACATTTTCTCAGAAAATTTATATAATTTATATGTTAAAGGTTTGTATGGTATGTAAATTTCTCCTAAAAATTCTGTGAATTTTCCTCCAAATCCCTTTTTAAACCTATATAAGCCATATTGTGGATGTGATTCATCTACAACTCCTGATACTCCTCTGAAGTCATATATATCGTCATGTCTTGCTATTGCCATTTTTATCATTTCCCATTGCAATAAGTAATTTGGCATTAGATTTCTGTGCTCATTACTACTAGCTCCATATAAATACCATGTTTTATTTCCATAAAATATTGGTATTACTCCTGAAATAGGTTTTCCATCATAATATGCTAATAATAATTTCATATGTTCTGGTGCTAGATTATCATACATTTTTTCAAAGTATTCTAATGGTCTTATTATGAACCCATCTCTTGCTCCCGTTTCTACCATTATTTTGTGAAATATTTTTAAATCTTCTCTTGTTCCTTCTTTTACTATGACACCTTTTCTTGATGCTAAACGAATATTGTATCTCCATTTTTGATGAAATCCTGCCATTACTTCTTCTTCTGTTTTACCTTTTATGTCTAGACGAAAAACATATCTTGGTTGTATTTCATCCATAAAATCTTTTGCATCATCTTTTATTTTATATCCTAATTCTGTAACATATTTTCTAAATTCTTTATCATCACTTTCTACATCTGGTTCTATTCTAAGTACTATTGCTTTATATTTTTTTGCAAGTTCTTTTGCTCCATCTGTTAATTGTTTTAAGACTCCTAAATCATGTACATCACATACTGGTCCTCTGGATGCATACATTATATTTCCAAATATTGGCATCTTACGAATCCATACACAAAGTGAGCCTATTATGTTTTTGTTATCATCTTCTGCTAATATTACTTCTGGTTTCCAATATGGTTTTTTTACTTCTGCCCATTCTAATGATTGCTGAAAATTGCATCTTTCATTACTTTCTAAAAATTTTTTATATTCTTGCTTTGATTTTTCATCTGTTACGAATCTCATTACTTTATCTTCCTCCTAGTTTATTATTTACAATATATGTGTATTTTACACCAATATCTTGTTTTTTACAAGTAATTTTCTTTATGTTCTTCAATTAAGATTTTATTGGTTATTAGTCAAACCTCATTTTGTAGAATAGTCTAAAAGGTTGATAAATAAGTATTTTTTGTCAAAGACCATTAGGTAGACCTAAATCTTGTTTTTGCCAAAAATACTTATATATCAACCTTTCAGACAGATTACTATTATACCATGCCAAATAGTAACTTTTATTGACTTTTTCCAATTTTTGGAGTAAAATTATATTATAGATATTTATATATAGACATATAATATACTAAGGAGTTGATGAAAATGGAAAGATATAATATTACATATTCACCAACAAATGTTAATTCATTAGTAGTAAAAAAAGAAGATAAATTAATAAAATTGAATAAAATTTTTCATAAGACATTAAGTATATGCATAAAATCTACTGTATATGCAATTTTTATAATTGTTTTGAATATTATTACATAATTTTTTTCGAAAATTATGTAATAATATTCAAAATTTTTTTAATTTTTCTCTTTTTTCTTCTTTAATTCCTAATTTATTCAATCCTTCTATTACGTATTTATTCTTCATAAAATATTTCCATATGGTTTCATTTAAATAATTTTCTATCATAAGCATTTCAATTCCTTTATCTATCCCTATATATTCTTTAGAATACCAAGGTTTTTTTCCCTCTAAATTATATCCATCTTTAAAACCATATTTTCCCCACAATTTTGGAAATTTATTATAATAGAATTCAACGGCTTGTAGTGTTTCTCTTGGTGTGAATACAATTGAACCAATTGCTCCTGCAGGTGCTACTGTTCCATCATTTTCTACACTTAAATTTGAATCACATGGTTCTGCTCCAAATCCTCCTGAATATCCTTTTGGACCTATGCACGCAGTTAATCCCCATGAATTTTTGTTATATGTTTTATATTTATCTTGATTATCTATACAGTATTGTCTGTTTGCTTTTGTTGCCTTTATAGAATTTTCAAACCAATCAATACCGTTTAAGTCTTTTTTTCTTCTAAAATCTATCCATGCATGTGAAAACTGATATGTAAATAATGTTCCACAATATGTATAAATTATGTCTGTTATATTATTATAATTTCTTTTTTTCTTAGAAAAGGAATCATACATACTCTTATCAATTGGAAATGTAGGTGATGAAACTCCTAGTATATAAAGCATTAATTGTTCTGCATACATATCCCAAGCACCCCAAAAGCCTTTTTCTGGAGTATATCCCATATAAAAATAATTATTGTCTATATTTCTATACCATTCCCAATTTATTTTTTTATATAAAATTTCTGCTTTTTCTTTTACTTCTTTTCCAAAATATTCTCCTGCTGTTATAGCCCCACAAATAAATATTCCTGTGTCTATTATTGATAATTCACAATTCCAAGCTCTTTTTCCTGTTTCCATATTGACAAAATGATAGTAAAATCCATTTTTTCCTTCTACATTTTTTAGAAAAGTGTCTAATGTTCTATTTGCTCTTTCGTATGCTTGATTATATTTTATCCAATTATGCTTACTTCCTATGATAAGTGCTGCTAATCCATAGCCTACTGATGCTATGCTTGAAATTTCATTTGCTAATTCTGTTTTATCTCTAATTAATCCATATCCTTTGCTATTGGAGTCTAAATTTACTTGTTTCATAAAAAATTTATAACTTCTTTTTAGTTCTTTCATTAAAACTCTGTGTGCAGAACATTTTAATAATCTCATAGCATCACCCTCTAAATATATTATATATTAATAATAAATTCTATTCAATGGTATAATATGGCATAATTTTTTGATTTTACTATTGATATATATTATTTAAGGAATGAGTTTAGCTTAAATTTTAAACTCATTCCTTAATTTCATTTTCTAATTTATGTATTGCTTTTGTTTCTATCCTTGAAACATAGCTACGCGAGATTCCCATCATTTTTGCAATTTCATGTTGTGTTTTTGGTTTATGTCCATCTAATCCGAATCTCAATTCTATAATCGTTTTTTCTCTATCTTTTAATACTTCTTTTATTTTCTTATATAAAAGTTTTATTTTCATTTTTAAATCTACTTCATCTTCTATTGGCCTATCATTATTTTCTAAGACTTCTTGTAATGTTACAACATTATCATCTTTATCTTTTCCAATTGGTTCATTTAGGTATACTTCTGCATTTAATTTTTTGGTCGCTCTTAAGTGCATTAAAATTTCATTATCAATACATCTTGAAACATATGTGCTAAGTTTACTTCCTTTTTCTAAATTAAAACTATTTATCCCTTTTATTAGCCCTATTGTTCCTATTGAAATTAAATCATCTTGGTCAACATTTGTGGTAGCATATTTTTTAGTAACATGTGCAACTAGCCTTAAATTTCTTTCGATAAGTATATTTCTAGCTTCTTCATCGCCTTCTGCCATTAATTCTAAGTATTTTTTTTCTTCTTCAGATGTTAAAGGTTCTGGAAATAAACTTCCTCCTTGAATATATCCAACTACAAAGATTGCTGATTTTAGGAATTCTAAAAAACCAAAAAAACCTATACTACAAAGTGCTGTAAACATAAATGCACCTCCATTTTTATCTCTACACTCATTATATGTATAAAAAATGGAAAAGTGCCTGGACTTATGAAACTATAAAATTTCTTCTAATTGTATTAAATTATTAATTATTTTTCCTTTATAATTAACATTATTATTTTTTCTACAATACCAAATTGCATTCATTCCACAATTTATGGCTCCTTTTATATCTCTTTCATAATCATCTCCTATCATTATACATTCATCTGGCTGATTGTTACCTTTTGCTAGCATGAATCCATCTGGAAATGGTTTTCTTCTAAAATTTTCTGCTGCATAAATTTCTAAAAAATATTTATCTATTTTTAAACGTTTTAGTCTGTTTAGTTGTGGTTTTTTATACCAATCTGTTAAAATAACCATTTCATATTTTTTACTTAAATAATCTAAAACACTTATTATTTCATTATCCATTTTCTCAGGAGTGCAATTTCCCCATCTTTCTACAATTTTATATACAAGTTCTTTAGGATAATTTTTTTCTAAATTTTTATTAACAAATTCACTTGTCTTGTCTAAATTAAATGAGTAATTTTCTTTTTCATAACTTAAAATTGCTTCATTTATTTTTTTACAGTCATCTTCATTGTGTTCAATTTTTAACTCCTCTAAAGCTTTATTTATTTCTTTATCATATTCAGTTTTCCAATCAATTAAAGTATTATCAATATCAAAAATTATTCTCTTTATCATATATATTCCTCACTTTTTGTTCTTTAAAATTGCATATAATATTTATATATATTTTATATCATATAATAATATTGAAAACAATATATTTTTTTATGTTTATTTTTATAAGTTTTATACTTCTTCAAACTTTATTAATTTAATTTTACTTGATAAAAATCCTGTATTATTATAGTTCAAGTTTAAGTTTCCTAAATCAGTAGACAAATACTTTTTGTTATCATCTGCAAAAATTGTTACTATTGGTAAATTTTCTTCATCACCTAACATAACAGCTCCTAAAAAGTTCGCTCCAGATGAAATTCCAACTCCTAATCCTAAGTATTTTGATAAATCTTTTGCCATAGCAATTGCATCATCATCATTTATTAGATATATTTTATCTATTTTATCTTTATCTAAAAGTTCTGGTACAAAATCATCTCCTATTCCTTCAATTTTATGACCGGATATAATTTTTCCTTCAGATATAATAGGCATTTTTTCTGGTTCTATTGCTGCAATTTTTATATTTTTAAATTTTTCTTTTAATTTTGTACTTGTTCCCATTAAAGTACCTCCTGTTCCTACTCCAGAAACAAAACCTCCTATTCTTTCATTTATTTTTTGTGCAATTTCCCTACCTGTTGTTTCATAGTGTGCTAAAAAATTGTCTTTGTTAGAAAATTGATTTGTCCAGTATCCATTAATTTTATTTGCTAGTTTTTCTGCCTCTATTAAGCATTTTTTAAATCCTCCATTTCGTCTAGATATTAAAATTACATCTACACCATAACTTTTTATTAGAGCTATTCTTTCTTTGCTAACCCAATCTGGCATAAAAATATATACTTTATGATTATAAATTTTACCTAATGCTGAAATTGATATTCCTGTATTTCCGCTTGTAGCTTCTATAATTGGCATATTTTCTTTTAATTCTCCTCTTTGTTTTGCATTTTTTATCATGTATAAAGCTACTCTATCTTTTATACTACCAGTAAAATTATAGTATTCTAATTTTGTATATAAGTATTTAATTTTATTATTATATTCATAATATATTTTTATCAATGGAGTATTTCCAATAATTTTATTCATATTTTCCTCCTTCTTAGCTATTTTTTACTTATTATATGATTTTTATTATAAAACGTTATTTTTTATAATATATTCTTAATAATCAATTTTTGATATAAGGAGTTTTTTAGAACTAAAAAAGACCTATAAAAGTGAAGTAAACCCAGATTATTAAACTATATTTGTCTAATAATTTAGGTTTTCTTCACTTTTACAGATCTTTTAAAGTAATTTTATGACATTTCTGCTATCTGTTTTTTACATAATCTTTTGTTATTCATGGATTTGCTGATATTCCTTATAAAATACTTTTATTATATTTTCTGATGTAATTTCGAAATATTTCATTAAGTCTTTTGCATTTCCTGATTTTCCAAATTTATCCTTTATTCCAAGTCTTATTAGTTTTGCAGGATATTCTTCTGTTAGGACTTCTGAAATTGCTGAACCCAATCCTCCTATTATATTATGATCTTCTATTGATACTAATTTTTTTGTTTCTTTTGCACTTTTTATTATTATTTCTCTATCTATTGGTTTAATTGTATGGATATCAATTACTCTTATATTTATTCCCTTTTCGCTTAAGTCTTTTTGTGCTTTTAAAGCTTCATTTACTGTAACACCCGTAGCAAATACTGTTCCATCTATTCCATCTCCAATTTGTATTGCTTTTCCTATTTTAAAGTTTTGATTTTCATTATATATAATTGGTGTAGAAAGCCTTGCTAACCTTAAATAAACTGGTCCTGGGTAATTTGCAATTTCCTTTACTGCCCATTTAGTTTCTGTATCATCTGATGTACTTATTACTGTCATATTTGGTCTTGTTCTCATTAATGAGATGTCTTCTATCCTTTGGTGTGTTGCACCATCTTCTCCTACTGTTATTCCGGCATGTGTTGCACATATTTTTACATTTAAATTTGGATAACATATGCTATTGCGTATTTGATCATATGCTCTTCCTGCTGCAAACATTGCAAATGTACTAGCATATGGAATTTTCTTACAAGTAGCCATTCCAGCTGCTGTACTCATCATATCTTGTTCTGCAATCCCCATATCAAAAAATCTATCTGGGAATTCTTTTGCAAACATATTTGTTTTTGTTGCTCCAGATAAATCTGCATCTAGTACAACTACATCTTTATTTTCTTTTCCTAGCTCTAATAAAGCTTCTCCATAACTTTGTCTAGTTGCTTTTAAATTTTCCAATTTTATTCTCCTTTCAAATGATAATTTTTATATCATTGTACTACCAATTATTCCAGCATCATTTCCTAATATTGCTTGAACTATGTTTATTGTCTTTCTTTGATTAAATAAATACTCTTTTTGTATTATATTTTCTTTTAATTTGTCTAGAAGTATATCACTAAAATATACAAAACTTCCTCCAATTCCAATTACCTCTGGCTCGAATATGTTTATAATATTTGAGATTCCAATGCTTAAATTGTCAATGTATTCATTTATGACTCTTTTTATTTTTGGATTTTCTTGATTCTTTCTAAGTATGTCTAATAAGTCTTGTCCTCTTGATTTTTCATCTAATCCTAATTCTTTTCTAAGATTATCTTTAAAAGCTTTCATTGATGCATATTTTTCGAAACATCCCCTTTTTCCGCATTTACATTCTAGTCCATTTTTTTGGATTATCATATGCCCAAATTCGCATCCTGGAAGTTCTCCTGTGTCTAATACTTTGTCGTTTATTATTACCGCCCCTCCTATACCTGTGCCTAGTGTGATGAATACTTCTCTAGAATATTTTTTTAGTGCTCCATATTTATTCTCTGCTAGGGCTGCACATCTACTATCATTTGCTATTTTTATTGGTATGTTTATTTTTTCTTGTAATTTTTTTACTATTGGATAATTTTTTAATCCTAGATTCACAGATTTTATTACTTTTTCATCTGAAATTGTTCCTGGTATAGCTATTCCTATTTGTGTTATCTCATTTTCCTCTATAATATTTTTTACTTTTTCTGTTATGTATTTTTCAATTATACTTTTTATATTCTTTCTATCTCTCTCCACTATTCTTTTTTCAGATTTTTCGATTACATAACCTTTTTCATCTACTATACCTATTCCTATATGGCTTCCACCTAAGTCAATCCCTATTTTCATAAAATTACCTCCTGGATAAATCTAAGTAAAAATAATAATTAATCTTTTGTATGGAAAATTATTTTAAATATATAGTAAAATCTATTATTAATAGAAAATTATATTAAGGTACGTCCCCAATGTCATTAAGTTAATGGGGTCGTACCTAAATTCCTTATAAATATGCTGAGAATAAGAAATTTCCCATATATACTTGTACACAAGGTACTAAAACAACTAGTACGAAGAATATTAATACTACTCCTACTATTGCATATACTACTTGAGGTAATGCTTTCATTATTTTTGTCATAATGTTATCTATGTCTATTTGCATGTATTCTACTAGTTTTCTCATCATTTCTGATAAATCTGTTTGCATTCCAATTTTTAGCATTTCTGTTTCCATAGGTTTTGCTAATCCTGATTTTTCAAATGGTTCTATCCAAGATCCTCCTATTAACATGTTGTTCATTGCTGTTTCTATCATTGATAACATTACATAGTTTTTGACAACATTTTTGCTTACTTCTAATGCTTCTTGAATTCTCATTCCATTTTCTAAATTTAATAACATTGCTCTTATTAGTCTTGAAAAATCTAGTGCAAATATTAATTCTCCGAATATTGGTGCTCTATATTTGAAATAGTGAAAATTATATTTTCCTTTTGGTGTATTTATATAAAATATTATTGCTCCTACTATTATTGCAATTATTCCAACTGGTATATACCAATATTTTACTAAATTGTCTAAAAATCCTTGAAACCAAATTGTTATTGCTGGTAATGTGTCTGTTGAACCTAATTCTTGATATACATTTTGTATTGCTGGTATTGCAACTAATGTTCCTACAAATAGCATTATTAATAGTAATGAGAATTGAATTATATTTGGCATTAATATTGATTTTAATTTTTTGTTTAATGCATTTGTTTCATCTAAATATGTTACTGCTTGTCCTAATGATTGTGTTAAAGATCCAGATAATTCTCCTACTTTTATCATGTTTATATATATATATGGAAAAACGTCTGAATAGTATTCCATTGTTGTATACATATTTTCTCCAGCTTCAACTCCTGCTAAGATATCTTCTAAAATTTCTCTAAAAATTTGATTTTCTGTTCCTTCTATTATTGTTCTAAGTGCATGTATATTGTTAAAGTTTGCTTTTTTCAGTAAATAAAAATTTTGTGTAAATACTACTAAATCTCTTGGTGTGATTTTTTTTTGCTTGTCAAAATACATTTTTATTTTTCTTGCAGTTGATGGCTCTTCTGTAGTATTAATTTTTGTTGTGTTCAAGTTTTTCATCATTTCTTCTATATTTGAGATATTCTTTTTTTGTTTAACCTTTTTCTTTGAACCTCCATATGGTATTTTTACTACAGTAATCGGTATTAGGTCATTATCTTTTAAGGATTTTATTAATTGTTGTTTTGTTGGAGCTTCGACTCTATTTCTTAAAACTAATCCTCTTTTTGTTATTGCCTTATATGTGAATGTTGCCATTTATTTACCTCCTATTAGGATCATTTTTTATTTTTAACTGCATTATAGTTCTATTTAAGATTTCTATATTTTTTTCTTCAATTTGTGATTTTGCCTGTTCTAGAGTAATTTTATTTTTTACAAATAGTTCTGCTAGTGAATTTATTAGTCCTATGCTTCCTTTTTCTAAATTACTTTGAATTGCATCCTCTATTTCAGATACACTTATTTTTTCTTTTCTTATTATACCTGCTACTATGTTGTCTACTACCATAACTTCTGGTACTAAAACTAGTTTTCCATCTGTTCCTTTTAATAATCTTTGTGATACAACTAATTTTAGTAGTGATGATAATAGGTACTTTATACTTGCTTGATCTCTAACTTCATAAAAATTTATCATTCTATCAATTGTCTCAGCACAAGATTTTGTGTGCAATGTTCCTATTACTAGATGTCCTGATTCTGCCATTTCTATTCCTGCTTCCATAGTTTCTTTGTCTCTTATTTCTCCTATTACAAGTATATCACAGTCTTCTCTAAGTGAATTTTTTACACCATCACTGAATTTTAAGCAATCTTGTCCTTTTCCTACTTCTTTTTGTACTACAAGAGATTTTTTTGAATGATGCTTATATTCTATTGGATTTTCTAGTGTTAGTATTTTTTTGTTTTGTGTCATGTTTATTTCATTTATTAGTGCATTTAATGTTGTTGTTTTTCCAGAATTGGTTTTTCCTGTAACTAATATTAATCCTTGTTGTTGATATGTCATTCTCCTTACTATATCTGGTACTCCTAATTCTTCATATTTTGGTAGTTCATTTTTTATTAAACGCATTGTACAAACTGGAATTTCTCCAGAATATGATATATTAACTCTAAAACGTATTCCTTCAAATTCATAAGATGTATCTAATTTTCTTGTTTTATTATAAACTTCGTCTTTATCTAAATTTCCTTGTACTAGATAATCATACATTTCACTCATATCTTCTGGAGTTAATATTTCTTCATCTTCTATTGGTACTAAATCTCTTGCAATTCTTAATAAAGGTTTGTTTTCACATACTAAATGGATATCTGATGCATCCTTTTCTATTGCAGTTTTTAGTATTTTATCCATATTCATAATCTAATTCCTTCTTTCTGTTTTTATATTTATATATCAATAGAATAATAACTTTTTATTTAGCTCATCTAATGTTGTTATTCCGTCTAATACTTTTCTTATTCCGTCTACTATAAGTGGTCTATATCCTTCTTCTAAAGCTATTTTTCTAATATCTGTACTAGCTTCTCCTCTAACAATTGCTTCTTTTAAATTATCTGTGATGTCTAATATCTCAAATACTCCTATTCTTGAATAATATCCTGTATTATCACAATATTTACATCCAATAGCATCATATGTTTTTATATTTTCAAGATCAATTTCTTCATTATATTTTTTCATAATTTTTGTTATTATTTCTTTTTCTTCTTTTGTGAATTCTCTTTCTTTTTTGCACTTTGGACATAATCTTCTTACTAATCTTTGTGAAACTGATGTTGCTAAAATACTTGCAATATCATAATTTGATATTCCCATTTTTCTTAAACGATTTATTACTTCTATACTATCAATTGTGTGGATTGTAGATAAAACATAATGTCCTGTTTGACCAGCCTGTATTGCGATTTCTGCTGTTTCAAAATCTCTTATTTCTCCTACAAGAATGATGTCAGGGTCTTGTCTTAATACTGTTCTTAAAGATCCGGAAAATGTTGCTTTTGGACCTATTTCTATTTGGTTTAATCCATTAATTCTTATTTCTACAGGGTCTTCAATTGTTGTAATATTTATCTCTGGTTTGTTTAAATAATCTATAATACTGTATAATGTTGTTGTTTTTCCTTCTCCTGTTGGTGCAGCAATTATTGTAATACTATTTCTTTTGTTAAAACTTTTTCTGACACTTGCTTCGTCTCCAGGATATCCTAATTCAAAAATACTTCTTATATCTGCATCTTTTTTCAATAACCTTAATACAAATTTTTCACCACATACATTTGGTTGTGAAGATACACGAATATTATAATCGTCATACATTAATATTCTACCATCTTGTGCTTCTTGTTTTTCTTGATGCATGTTTGAAATAGCTTTTAGTCTACCTATTAATTGAGATTGTTTATCTTTTTGTACTCTAAATGCAGTGTATAAATCACCATCTATACGATATCTGATTCTTACTTCATTTTGTAATGGTTCTATGTGAATATCACTTGCTCTTCTTTTCATTCCAGTTTTTATGATTGTATCCACTAATTCTGTTATAGTAATATTCTCATTTCCTGTAGAAGTTGTTTCTTCTATAACATCTCCTTCTAATGATCTTAAATACTGTTCTATATCTTTTTTGAATGTTATATATGTTTCCATTATTAAACCTTTATTTAATAATAGTAATCTAACAGCATTCATGCTTCTTTCATTAGAAGTATTAGAAAAACATACTTTTATTTTACCATTTTCAACTTCAAATGGTACTGCCTGATTCTTCTTTGCTATATCTAAAGATATATAATCAGTTAAATTTATTTTTACAGTATTTCCTCTCAATAATATTCCTTTTTCACCTAAAATTTCTCCTATGTTTTTTATTAAATAAGATGGATCGCAAGCATCAATTTCATATAAAATATCTCCTAATCTCATATCTGGATGCTCTCTTTGATAGTCTAATGCCTTTTGAATATCTGTTTCAGTTACAACTCCCCTTTTAACTAATTCAACTCCTATTGGTTGTCTTCTCTTTAAATCCATTATTTTCACCTATCCTTTTTATTTAGTATTGTAGACAATCTGTTTTTCAAAATCGCCTGATTTAAAGTTTACTGTAATATCATATTTTTGATTATTTTCTTCGTAGCTAAATATACAACTATCAATATTTTCACATATTTTTACTTCATTCATATATATTGATTTATTTGCTTTTGAAAATGTGTATGTAGTTTTATTAGAAAAAGTTATATAGTTTACATTTTCATTATCTCCTGATTCAACTATTTTAATTCCTTCTTGATTTATATCGCTTGTAAAATAACTATTAAATTTTGTGAATTGTGAATTTGTTATTTCGTCTTTATCTTCTAGATTTATATTCCTATAAAAATAACTTGTTATTGAAGAAACTATTCCAATTACAATCAATAAAGCAACTATATATATTATGATTGATGTTAATGTTATACCTCTTTCTTCTTTCATTTAGTCCTCCTTTATAATAGCTGTTGAAATTTTTACATTTTCATCATTATTGCCTGATTTATATGAAATATTTACTGTAACTATTTTTATTACCTCTGCTTCTTTGGTATTATCTTGTTCACTATAATCTTCTACTCTTATTTCTTGGTAATAAGGTGTTGAAGAACCATTTTCATTTATATAACCATCTGGATAATCTGCAATTGTATTTTGTCCAACTTTTGGTAATATGCTAAATCCCTTTCTTTTAATATCTTCTATTATATTGATTGCATATGATGTTGCTTCTGATTTTCTTTTTATTTCTTCATTATTTCTTTGTATGTTGAATGTTAGTACTGCTATAACTGCTATAAATATGGTTATTATAATTACTGAAATTACAATATCCACTCCTGCTATTCCATTTGCTTTTTTTATATCCATCATATTATCCTTTCTAAATTAGAAATTTATAATATACTAAAATACTAATAAAATATACTATATTTGGTATTGCTAAATAAAAACCTATGCTTATAGTATCAGAAATTGTTTTATCGTCTTTTTTAGATTTATTTCTTTTTGTTTTTATTTTCATTATTAATTCGTAAATTGCAATTGCAAGTAGTGTTGTTATTATGCTACATATAGTTACATATTCTCCTGAAAAGTTTGCCATAGTTAATAGTGTTAATAATATGCTATATACATATTTATTTACTGCTTTTTTCTTTAATGTTATTGTATCTAATATAAGTATGATTAAATATAATAATAGATATATACCATATCTATAAATACTAGTTTTCTCTATTATACATAGATATACTATATATATAATGGATATGATAACACCATACATGATTACTGATTTATTTATTTTTCTGTTTTCTTTATCTATTCCTGCCATTAATATTATAAATGTGAAATACAATATTATAAATATGTAGTCAGCTACAACTATAAGATTTAAGTTGTTTATGCTTAATCCCATAAGATATGCTACTGCTACAAAAAATATCCCAGAAATTAATTCTATTATAAAATATCTTGGTCTTATTTTTTCTTTACAATATCTGCATTTTCCACCTAAAAAAATGTAACTAAATAATGGTATTAGATCTAAAAATTTAAGCTCATTTTCACATTTTGGACAATATGAATTTGTATGTGTGATATCTTGTCCTTTTGGAATACGATAAATTGCTAATGTGTAAAAACTACCAAATAGTATTCCTATTATAAAAATTATTATATAAAAAAATATGTCCATACTTTTCTCCCTTTATTATTTTTTTAGGCATATACATTCTTATGCATATGCCTATTTTGTA
>CALXSO010000036.1 GCA_944391155.1 uncultured Clostridia bacterium | reverse complement strand
ATGATAATATTTCTTCATAAATATCAGACTAAATATAATGCTCTTTTTATAGGAGGTTTTATTGTAGGGTCAATTACAGAATATCTTGTAAGCTTATTTGGAGAAATGATTTTAGGAGTTAAATGGTGGGATTATTCTGGAATGCCATTAACTATTAATGGCAGAATATGTGTGTTTTTCTCATTGTTCTGGGGATTTTTAGGATTGTATCTAATAGCATCTTTAAATCCTAAAGTAGATAAATTAATAGATTGGGTTAAAGGGAAATTTAAATCTTATAAATCTTTAAAAACATTTATACTTACTGTTACAATATTATTGTTATTGGATTGTATTGCAACAGGTTTTGCTCTTGAGTTTTTCTTAGTTAGAATGATTGCAAAGAATGATATAAATGTTGCAGACAAAGAATTAGTTCAAGAACAATATGATAAAATTTATGGAAATGAAAAATTATCAAATTTTATATATTCTGTTTGGGGAGATAAAAAGATAATTAAGACATTTCCAAACTTAAAAGTTAAGGATGTTGATGGAAATATCGTTTATATGGACAGCTTTTTAGATATACAACCTTATTATTTAAAGATTTATGATAAGCAAAATAAGAATAATAAAGAAGTTGAAGATGAAATAAAAGGAATACAATAGAATTTTCTATTTTAAAATCTCAATAGATTAGGAAAATCATAATATAATTATAATAAATATAACTATAATAATCTAATCATAATAATGTAGTAATAATTAAATTGAATTATATTATATAGTTATATTATGAAGTCAAATTTTTCCTATTATTTTATTGAGATTTTATTTAAATTTTATAATTTTACATTGATATATTGGAAAGTGGATTTTTTTCTATAGCATTTCTTACTTGTTCATTATTAACATGTGTGTATATTTCTGTTGTTGAAATACTCTCATGTCCTAACAATTCCTGAAGTGCTCTTATATCTACATTTCCATATTGATACATAAGAGTAGCAGCCGTATGTCTTAATTTGTGTGTAGAATACTTAGATGTATCTAATCCTGCAGCTCGAAGTTCTTTATCTACAATATATTGAACAGTTCTTTTACTTATTCTTTCTTTTCTTTCACTTAAAAATAAAGCTTTATGAGAATTTTGTTTATCTACTTTTACACCTTGTTTAGGCCTTACATCTATATAGTCTTTTAATGCCTTTATACAAGCTTTGTTTAAGTAAATTGTCCTTTCCTTGTTTCCTTTACCAATTACATTTAATTTTGATTCTTCAAAATCTATGTCTTGAATGTTTATTCCAACTAATTCTGAAAGTCTCATACCACAATTTAGGAATAATGTAATGATTGCATAATCTCTTTGACAATTTCTATTATCTTCATTTGCAGTTACATCTAATAACTTTTTGCTTTCTTCTAAATTTAGATATTTTGGTAACCTGCGATCTAATTTAGGGCTTTCTAAGTTTTGAGCTGGATTTATTTCAATTAAATTTGCTTTTTGAGAAAGATAATTAAAAAATACTCTTATACTTGATGCTTTTCTTGCTCTTGTTGCAGATTTACTTCTTAATTCTATTGCCATATAACTTAAAAAAGCATGTATATCATCTAATTTTATTTTTTTAATAGTATTTATTGTTATGTCTTTAATTTGTATTTTAGAAAAATCGACTTCTTTAGTCATATTAAAATGTATTTTTATAAATCTTAAGAACATTTGTAAATCATAGTTGTATTCTTTAATTGTATTTGGTGATTTATTTAAAATAGTTGCACTATAGTCCAAAAAAGAATTAATATATTCAGGGTTTTCTTCTCTGTTTATCATATTTTTCACTCCTATTTTTTTAAAATTTGATATGTTCTAATAATTTTAACTAACTTTAATTGTTTTAATTAACAGTATAAACTACTTTTTATGAATAAATTTATTAATATAGTATTTTATAGATATATTATATAGCAAAGAAATAAAAAAAGAAATATCTTTGAAAAATTAAATTTTTTTATTTTAATCTTTTATTTTTTTATGTTATACTAAATATATTAAATAAAAGATATTGTTTTAATATATTAAAAATCTATGTTATAAAAAACTACTGAGATAATGCAAAAGAAGGAAGTGATTCAATGTTCAAAATTAAACAGAAAGAAAATGAAGAACCAAAAGCAATTAGAAGATTAAAAGAAGAAAATAAAAGAAAACAACAAAATGAGTTAAGAAATAAAAAAGAATCTATAAAAATGAAACATTTAAAAGGAGATATTGAAAAAGTCAAAGAAAAAAGAAAAAAGAAGAATAAAAAAATTTTATCAGATAAACAAATTTTTCGAAGAATAATTTTAAAAAAACTAATTATTCTTCTATGCATTATTTTAGCATTAATATTAGGAATTTGTTTTGGGTATTCATCTTTTAAATGGAAATCATTAGCTACAGATATGTTTGTTAATGAAAATTCACAGGTTAAAGATAAAGATGGAAATTTAATAGCTACATTGGGTTCAGAAAGAAAAAAGGAAAAAATAGATTTTGAAGATATTCCTGCTAATTTAAAAAATGCATATGTATCAATAGAAGATGAAAGATATTATTCACATCATGGAGTAGATATAAAAAGGACTGGATCTGCAATTTTATCTTACATATTTCATTTTGGATCATCTTCATATGGAGGAAGTACAATTACACAGCAATTGGTAAAAAATTTGACTGGTGATAATACTGATTCTGTATTTAGAAAGGTAAAAGAGTGGATCAAAGCATATGAGTTAGAGTGGTATTTTTCAAAAGATGAAATTTTAGAGCTGTATTTAAATGTTATATATGTTGGCCCTAATATTTATGGGGTGCAGTCAGGAGCTCATTATTATTTTAATAAAGATGCTCAAAACTTAAGCTTAGCTGAATGTGCTTTCTTAGCTGGCATTAACAACTCGCCAAATTCTTATAATCCTTTTGGAGATGTTGATAATAATGAGAAAATAAAAAATAGAACAAAAACAGTTTTAGCAAAAATGATGGAATTAGAAAAAATAAGTGAGAACGAATATAATAACGCATTACAAGAAGTTGAAAATGGATTAAATTTTAAAAATGGTGATGTTCCTTCTAGTAATGGTATATATTCTTATCATACAGATGCTTTAATTTCTGAAATTATTGCGGATATAGCATCTGAAAAAAATATATCTGAAACATTTGCGACAAATTATATTTATTTATCAGGACTAACAATAAATAGCACTCAAGATACAAAATTACAAGAAACAACTGAAAATGAATTTGAAAATAAAAAATATCAAATTTATTCTGAGAATAACAATTTATCACAAGCTGCAATGGTTATTATAGATCAAAGTACAGGAGAAGTATTAAGTTGTGTTGGAGGTTTAGGTGAAAAAAGTACGGCAAGAGGTTTAAATAGAGCAACCCAAAGTGTAAGACAAACTGGTTCTTCAATTAAACCGTTAGCAGTTCTTGCTCCTGCATTAGATAAGAAAATTATTACAGGTGCATCAATTTATGACGATACTCAAAAAACATTTAAAGATGGTTATTCACCAGAGAATTATGATGGATATCTTGGTAAAATAACTGTTAGGAGAGCTTTAGAATCTTCACAAAATATTCATTTTGTTGAGATTATGGATGAGTTAACACCGAAAGCTTCAATTAAATATCTTGAAAAGATGGGAATAACATCTTTGACAAAAAAAGATGAGAATTTGTCATTAGCATTAGGTGGATTAGATAAGGGAATTAGTCCTTTGCAAATGGCATCAGCTTATGCAACTATTGCAAATGGTGGTGTATATATAGAGCCTACTTTTTATAAATCAATAACAAATAAAACCGGAAAAAAAATCTTGGAAAAAAAGCCTGATAAACGTAGGGTATTTTCTAAAAATGTAGCTTTTGTATTATCAGAATTGCTTACACAGCCAGTTTTGGGAAGCAATGGAACGGCTACATATTGTGATATTTCTGGAATGGATGTTGCTGCAAAGACTGGGACAACTGACGACAATTTTGATAGATGGCTTTGTGGTTTTACACCATATTATACTGCTGTTACTTGGTTTGGATATGATCAGAATGAAACGATTTATTATAATAATCAAAATCCTGCTGGTATTTTATGGTCAACTATAATGAAAAGGATACATTCTAGTTTAGAAGGTAAAAGGTTCGAAAAACCGAGTGGTGTAACAGAAGCTTCTATTTGTTTAAAATCTGGTAAAAAGGCAAATACTGGATGCCCAAATACTTATAAGGAATATTTTGTTTGGGGAACAGTTCCTAGCGAATGTAAAGAACATACTGGTAGTAAGATAAAAAATAATAATACTATTAACAACAATAATAATTCAGCCTTGAATATTGATAATATTATAAATACGACGAATTCAACTCAAGATGAAGAAAGTAGTAATATTATGACAAATGAGAATATGATGAATGATTTAGAAAATGATAATAATATTAATTCTTATTTTGATACTAATAGTTCTAATAATACTTTTCAAAATGATAGTAATTCTGAAAATAGATATAATAATATTGTTAATAATGATAATAATACCAATACAAATTCTAATAATAATTCTACTAATACTATAAATAGTAACACTCAAAATATTAATTCGTCATATACAAATAATAATAGCTCAATAAATAATAATTTTCATACAAATTCTACTAGTGAAATGGATAATATAAATGATAGTAATTATATACAAGAATCAGAATAGTATGATATATATTTATATATACTTTATTTTTAAATTAAGCTATAATTTTAAAAAATAATATTTTATTTTAATTATTGCTCAATAGTATGACTTATGAAAAAGAAGCATAATTCAAGAGTTGGCTTTTAGAAATTAGGCTTTTAAGGAGTAAAAAGATGAATATACTTCTGATGATTTAGACTGGACAGATAGTAATTCAAGAGTATCAAGAGAACATGAAGACGAATCTTTAAGAAATGTAGAATTAACAAGTACGACAGTGGATAATGCAATGGTAAATCAACATAATGTTAAAAAATCTACATAAAAAAATATTACATAAAATAGAATAACAACTAAGAATAGAGTAAATAAAATATAAAAAGTAATTTTAATATTATAGACGAAATGGTATAATTATACATATTTTAGTAAAAAGGTGAAGGGTTTATATGGATAAGTTTAAAGAAATTAGACCTATAGTTCTTGGAATTGTTAAAAATGGTAATAAATTGTTAGTTAGCAAAGGATAAGACGAATCAAAAAATCAAGAATTTTATCGATGTTTAGGTGGAGGTATAGAATTTCTTGAAAAGAGCAAAGATGCATTAAAGAGAGAATTTAAAGAAGAAATAAACATAGAAATAAAAATTGGTAAATTTTTGGGTATTTCGGAAAATATATTTAATTATAGAGGTAAAGATGCACATGAATTAATATTATTTTATGATGCATATATCAAAGATAAAGACTATAAAGAAAAATATGATTTAGTAGACGATGATTCAGAAACCGAGGCAATATGGGTAGATATTAATAAATTTAAAAATAAAGAACTTATTTTGTATCCAGAACAGATTTTTAAATATTTGTAGTCTGATTTTAATATATAAAAATTAGGAAATAAAAAATGATTTCTTGAAAGTGCGTAAAATTACATTCTTCAAATTACAATTATAGAAAAAGCATGCAATGTTACTAGACTTACTGCTGCTTCATATCTAAATCAGTTAGAAGAAGTAGGATTTTTAGAATCTGAAAAAGTAGGTAGTGAAAGATTGTACAAGAATACTAGATATTTTCAAATTAGAAATGATTGAAGAAGATGAATAGTAATTTATAGGTGAAAAGATATGAATGATTTTTATATTGATGAAAAACAAACTAAAAAATTTTATCAAAATTATAATGATGGGTGTAATTGCTTGTATTGTGAGAATTATTACAAATATATAGAAGAAAAATATCCTTATTTAAAAGAATATTTAAGTAAATTCAATATTGATATTCTAAAACCTATTGAGGTTATGGAATATCCTTTAAATGAAGATAAAAGTCAGTATGAAGCATTTTATGCTGTGTGTGGAAATTTATCAAAAGAATACAAAGAAAAGGTAAAGGACTTATTTATTGAATTTATGAACAAACAGGTACTTTATAAAATAAATAATATAGATAATTATTTTTTAGTGAGAGTTTCAGAAATAAAATTAAGAAAACCAATAGAAGATAAAGAAGAATAACAAATTACAATATATAATTAGAAACAAAATAGTAATTTGTTGAAAAGATGGGATGGAAAATTT
This sequence comes from uncultured Clostridia bacterium, assembly GCA_944391155.1. Taxonomy (GTDB): domain Bacteria; phylum Bacillota; class Clostridia; order TANB77; family CAG-508; genus CAG-269. The sequence goes on along the minus strand of CALXSO010000036.1, from coordinate 81 downwards.
ATATGTTAGTAAGTAAAATAATAAGTAGCATTATAGAAATAATTTTAATTAGTTCTTTACCATTTATTTGGTGGCTAATAT
>CALXSO010000035.1 GCA_944391155.1 uncultured Clostridia bacterium | reverse complement strand
TATATTCCTAAAAACATTGTAGATTCATTAGACTCACAATTTGGTGGTTCTAATTTTCCACCTACATTTAGTTGTGAAAAATGTCATACTGGTACTATGTACCCAGTTAATTACAAAAGTCCTAGAGTTATTATTTACAAATTTGATGATTGAATTATTTACATATATTTCCATTTAGCTATATATGCTTTTTACTGTGCACTTTTTAATTTAATAACAAACCTTTGTTTGTAGTTGTTTTTTTGCAATTTCCTATAACTTAAAAAACTAATTTTTCCAATTAGGTTTTTAATTATTTGTACATAACTTTTATGGCAATTTTCATATTGTCCATATCTTAGTTGTTTGTGACATTTTATCAAATATATAAAAATCTTATTTTTCTAACTCCCATAAACTAGTACATAGATGTATTATGCCCACTTATCACAGTCAATATTTTAAAAAATACTTTTATTAAACAAAAATAAGTCCTAAAAATCAAAATTTTAAGACTTATTTTGAGACATTTTCAAAAAATTTATATCTAATTTTATATTTTTCAGAAGAATTTTTATATATAATAAAACTTTCTATATAATTCACATAATAGATATGTGGTTTAATTTACATGTTCTATTGTTAATGCTTATTCAAGTTCAATATCTTCCCCCTCTTCTTCTATCTCTTCTAGTATTTTTTCTTTTAATACTTCTTGTCTAAAGTGATTTAGCATCAATGCATAGTACTGATTAATTATAGATATAATTTTTTTCTTATTACTTGTAGAGTTATAGGAGGTATATGTGCCTAGATTCTTTTTTATATCTGGTATCGTTTTTGTTGCATATGTTTTCTTTAAATCATGTAGTTGCATTTTTGTTTTATGTAAATCTTCCTCGTATTTCCTAAGCAAATCATAACATTCCATTTGTGTCTCTATATCTTCATCTTCGAAAATATTTCCTATACATTTAACCATATACCTATAATTCTCCCTTTCTGCTTCAATCTGTGACACTATATAGTTGTCAAGTCCCATAATTTTTTCATCTCCTTTTTACAATTAATTTATTAATTATATATACAAACTTTTACATTATAACTATTTGTATATATATGTTTCTCCATTCTTCTAATTCATTCCATATAATTCTATAAACTTCTATCAAACTTTGTTCTAGATTCGTTTTCTTATTTATTTTACAACACGTTTTATTTTTTAGTAATTTGGCTCTTTCCCACATTTCTTTTTCCATTAATTCTTTTTTTATCTTTTCCATTTCAATTATATCTTCTTGAGCCCATTTTACAATTTTACTTACTTTACTTTTTTTTATATATGGCAATATTTCTTCTAATTTTTTTTTCAATTCAATTACATAATTTAGACTTTCTTCCATTTTTTATTCTATCCCCTTTCATCTATATCAGGTAATTTATTTATAAAACCTGTCACACCAATATTTTGACTATGTCTTAAATATGCCATATTTTCGCACTCTTGTATCTTACTAAGTGGGACATCTTTTTTGCTACATTTAGTTATACTATAAACCTCAGTTGCAATATCTTTCAAATTCTTATGTTGGGTATTCTTATATGAAAATAAATAACACTCTGCATCTTGCTTAGTCATTGTATAACTTGAACCACTTTCTTTTTGATAATCTTCAGTGGTATATAACATACACTCTAGACTTGCATTAATAACTTTTCCAAAATTTATTCTACATTTTTTTCCATTCACATCTATAGAATTTGGAACATATCCTCCATCTGGATTAAGAGCTTTTATAAAATTACATATATCAAGAAATGCATATTTAGGAATAATTGTAGAAGTAGTATAAATTTTAAATTTATTTTTATATTTACTCCCATCTTGTTTATCTTTTTCTTCTTGTATATATCTAACTGCAATGATTTTTATTTTAGAACCATTATATATTACAATTCCATCTTTATATTTTCCATTTGTTGCATATCTTTCAATTAATTTTCTTAATAAATCACTATTGAATATCACATTTTCATCTTGACGATTTTCTAAAACTATTTCACCAATATCTATCCATGTTCCATCTTGTGCCACATCAAATATACTATTGCTTTCATTAAATATAATATTACTCTGTATAATTCCATTATCAACTTGCGATTGTTGAAATTCTCCACTTCCTACTGTAGAAATAGTTTCATCATTTGTTTCATATAATTCATCATCTCTAATTGTTCTGCCTAAAACTTTTTCTATAAATTTTTTATATCTTTTTAATTCTTCTTCATTAGATGCTATTACTCCTTGTAAGTTTTGAAAATCTGCCAGATTTATATTATGTCTTATAATTTCATTATTTGTTTGTTCTATCAAAGCTTGAACTTCAGCCTTTTTTTGGGCAATTTTTTCATTAGCTATCCTTTCTGCATCTTCTCGTGCAGTTTCCCTTAGCATTTGGACCTCAGCCATTTCTTTTTCGAGTTGTTTCGTCTTTTCTTCTAATTCTTTTTCTTTAATTCTTATATATTTTTCAGCTCCTTCTTTAGCATCTTTTTGTGCATTTTGTCTTAATGTATTAACTTCTTTTTCTAATCTTTCTAATTCCTTTTCCCTATTTTGAAATTCTTTTATGTTTTTTTGATATTTATCTAACTGTTTTTGTGATTCATCTATTTTTTGTTGTAAATCTTTTTTTTGTTGATGATATGATTTTTCCAATTCTCTTTTTTTTCTTTGAACTTCTTCTTCAATATTTCTAGTAGCTCTTTTTATTTCGCTTGGAAAAAACTGTCTTGCCATCTCTTCTTTTACTTTATTCAAAAAATTCTCATTATTATTACTAACTGCTTCCATCAATTTATTATACCAAATTATTAAGTCATTTCTACTTTTGGTTAATAACTGAAATTGTTCTAAATCCTCTTTTGTTTTTACCATATTAGATACTATACCATCTAAAACAATATCTGATTGATCTGCCCCAATTGACATTAATTCCCAAGCATCTTCTATTGCTTGCATACATTCTGAAGCAGCAGGCAACCTTGAAAATTCAAATTCTCTATCACTTTCGTTTTGATGCTTTCCAGGTAATGTACTATACATTGCCGTATATAGCAATACAACTGCATCCCTTAATGATGAGTCAACATATTCTAGCTTTCTATTTACCGTTTTACTTAAGTTATCTGGAGTCATATAATCTAACTCTAAAAATTTCAATCTTCTTTCTAATGGACCTGAAAGTTTTTCTCTAGCATCATTTTTACATAAAAACACTTGTAAATTTTTGCTATATTGACTTTTAAGTGAAACTTTTCCTCTTTGTGTTGTATCTATAGTTCCTTCTTGCAAAAAATTAAGTAAAAAAGTATCTACTTCTTCTCCTGCTTTATCATATTCATCCAAAAATAGAATAACAATTTTTCCTTCATTGGCTATATCTATTGCTTGTACTAACTTACCTGATATTATAACTTTATCTGAATCTCCTTTTATAGCAGCCGCTATATTTACATCTTCATATAAATTTGAATCAGTTGTTTTTGTATGACATTGATATGAAATCATTTGAACTTGGCCTTCTACTCTTTCTTGAAGAAGTTTCTTATATGTTTCTACATAAAAGCTTTTACCTGCTCCAGGAGGTCCACTCAAACAAAATGCGTGTATTTTTTGTCCTACCTTTCTATTATTTATTCTACTCAAATTAAGGAAAGTTTCTACCGCAATTTGGTGAGTAGGATAATAACCTAAATCTTCCATTTCTAATTGGAGATTTTTAAGTGTTGAAGGCTCTGACTTTGGAGGTACACTATAGGAACTACTACTGCTTCTATTTCTAAAATTTTGACTAGTATTATTCCATCTATAACTTTCTTTATATGAATCTTCTTCATAATCAGCATCGATAATTTTACTCCTATAATCTAAAACATCTTTTATAGTATATCCAAAATTATATAAAATTTTTATATATTGAGAAAAATTTTCAGGATCATCTCTTTTTAATTTTTCCACATCTATATCTCGTATATCTGTTCTTCCATCTAATACTTCATCTATAAACTTATAAAAGTTCATCATTATTATCCACTCTTCTCCTTCATATTAAAAATGTAACTATTTCTATTCTATATTTTATTAAACTCACAATATCTTTTCCTTTGCAATTAATATTATAAATTGGAGTAATAATAGATAATATTTTTAAATTTGAATACATATTATTATCTCTTAATATTTGTGCAATTTTTTTATTTTTATATTTAAAAATAAGAATATTACTATCTTCGTATATTTCCCAATTTTCATCTTTTATCGGTAATATTTGACTTATCGTATTTGATTCAGTAAATCCTTTTATGTTATATGTACAAAGTATAATCATATTTCTTAATTGTTCATTTTTTATTTTCATATTCATCCTCTATCATCATAATAATTTCTTCTATAATACATACTTTTCCTTTGATTTTTTTGATATATCTTATTATCCATATTTTTTAAATGTATTAATATGTCCTTTTTATTGGTAGTTCTAAAAAAGTTTCCTTTAAATTGCTCTATATTACCTATAATACCTTCTTGTAAAAAACAAAACCAGTATACTTTACATTTTTTTGATAAATTAGAAACTTCATATTCTGGATCTAAATCGCTAAAAATTACAACTTTTTCTGATTTTTTTCTTATTAAATACTCATCAATTAACATTCCATATAAAGATTCTACTTCTGCACCATGTATACTTGCTTTTCTATTTTTACTTGAATATATATCTTTATTCAAGTTATTGTCATAATAATATCTACACTTGACAGTTTCTTCAATGAAACTTTGCAAACTTATCATGATTTTTTTAAATCTCTCAACTGTACAACTATCTGGTATAGAATTTATTTGTACTTCAGCCATTTGATTATATCCTAAAATTACTTTTACCTTATGTTTTAACATTTGATATGCCATTGTTGTTAAAACATCTATAAAACCATCCATACTTTCTGATAGGTCAAAGTAAAAAGCTAATGGAATGTCTTCACTATCCCCATTTTTCTTTAAATATCCTGTTTTATCTGTTAACATTTTTTGATAATTTTTAGAAATTCTATGTGTTACTAAGCTCTTAATATCCCATTCATCTGTTCCACTACTAACTCTACTTGAAGATTTTGTTTTATTTAAATTTGATTTTTTTGAAAAACTAGTTTCAAAAAATTTTTCTATTAAAATTTTTATAGTACTATTCAAAACTTCGTCTTCATTAAAACCTGTAAACTTATCTGTAAAGTCACTTTTATATCCTTTTTGTGAATTTTTTGGTTTTGTAATTTGTTCAAACATCTCTCTTGATTTTTGTCTATTTCGTTCTATATCTTCAAGTTCTTCTATTGTTTTATCTTTCAGACTGCTATTGTTGCTTTGATTGTGTTTTTTATCTTTTTTTATTCTTTCGTTTTCTTCTTGTTGTTCATTGTTTACTTCCTCTTGTTGATGTTGACCTTCTTGTTGCTCTTGTTGTTCATTACTTGCTTCCTCATTTTGAGGCTGACCTTCTTGTTGCTCTTGTTGTTCATTGTTTACTTCCTCATTTTGAGGCTCACCTTCTTGTTGCTCTTGCTGTTCATTACTTACTTCCTCATTTTGAGGCTGACTTTCTTGTTGTTCTTGTGGTTCATTGTTTACTTCCTCATTTTGAGACTGACTTTCTTGTTGCTCTTGTCGTTCATTGTTTACTTTCTCATTTTGAGGCTGACCTTTTTGTTGCTCTTGTTGTTCATTGTTTACTTCCTCCTGTTGAACTTGTCCTCTTTGCTCTTCTTGCTGTTCATTACCTACTTCATCATTTTGAAGCTGACTATCTTGTTGCTCTTGTTGAATATTGCTTACTTCATCTTGCTGATGTTGACTTTCTTGTTCATTGTTTAGTTCTTCTTGTTGAAGTTGGCCTCTTTGTTGTTCTTGCTGTTCATTGCTTACTTCCTCAT
>CALXSO010000034.1 GCA_944391155.1 uncultured Clostridia bacterium | reverse complement strand
TGAATTTTTAGAAAATGGAATATACAACAATGACGAATTTATAAACCGTTCTAAAGCAATAAAAGATAATATTCAATGTTTAGAAAGTAAGTTAAAAGAATACAATTCTATATTACAAAAAAATCTAAAAATACAAAATCAAAAAGAAATTATAATACCAAAGCTAGAAAATATTATAGATTTATATTATAATTTAGAAACAGCTGAAGACAAAAATATTTTATTAAAAAGTATAATTAGCAAAGTTACTTATTTAAAAACAGAAAAAGCTATAAAAAAGGATTCTGACCCAACCAACTTTGAGTTACATATTTATCCTAAAATAGCTAAATTATAGATTTTACAGTCAATAGCTAAGATTGTAATCTCTGTCTTTAGCTATTGACATCATAATGGTACATATTCTTCTGTACCAATATCATTCAAAATAGCTTTAGACTTTTGATCTGGCATACCAAATCTTTGAGACAAATATCTCAAAGAAGCGGCAAGTTCTCCATCAGGGCCACCATATTGAGAAATAATCACCTTAGCAAGTTTTGGATCTGTACACTTAATATTTATAGGATACTGTAACATTTTATTATAAGTCCACATTAAAAATTCCCCCTTTCCCAAGGCCATGGTTCTTCAAGCCATCTCCATTTATTGCAAGGATAATTAATAGTCAAAGGACCAAAAACTTTTTGATATTTATCTTTTAATTCTTTCACTTCTTTACAATATTTTCTGTGCAAGCAAAGAGCTTTTTGATCATCTGGGTGCGTATCGAGATAAAGAGCAAGTTCATTTATAGCAAACTCCAAACAACGAATTTTTTGAAGCATTTCACGTCGTGCATCACAATCAACAGTCCTTTCACATTCACAATCACAAGAATTATTACAACTGCAAGAAGTATTTACAAGATTAGACATCATAGTTTGATTATCATTATTTGACATAGAATAGTCACAATTACAATTTCTATTTTCTTCTATTGACATTTATTGCACCCCTTTCCAATTGTATTAGAATCATGTAGATATTGAATTTCTTCCATAGATTGGCCAGGCATATAAGGACTAACCAATTCAGGAAAAATAGTACCAATTTTTAATCCTACACAAGGTTTAAAAGTTTTATCCATATATTGGATAGGAAAATAACTTTGAGCTAATCTAGGATTTTCTGGAAAAACACTCATATCTTCATCAAAACCACAATCACAGCTATCAATATCTTCAACATAAGAAGACACAGAATCACACTTAGTTTCTAGAATATCATTTTGAGTATTACAAGATTGATTACTATAATTATTGTTCATACAACAACATCTTCTTCTATTAAACATTAAAATTCCTCCTTTTGTTACATTATATGAGCAAAATATATAAAGTGTAACTAAATAATTTACAGAATAATGAATAATAAAATTATAAAAAACTTTTGAATAGCTTATTCAAATATAAAAATAATATTAAAAATAGATATAGTAATAAAAAGTTAAAAATGTTATACTAGTGATACATAAAAATGAAATTTTTATAAAATGATACAATAAAAAGTAGAAAATAGGAGGAATAATAATGGAAAGAAAAGAAATAATACATAAATTAGAAGAGTTATCAGATGAAAAATATAAGAATTTTCACAAGTCACTATGTCCAGGAACAGAAAATATTTTAGGTGTAAGAGTTCCAATTTTAAGAAAGTATGCAAAAGAAATTTGCAAAAAAAATAATTACAAAGAATTATTAGAAACATTACAAGATCAATATTATGAGGAAACTATGTTAAGAGGTATGATAATTGGACTAATTACTAAAGCACCAATACAGGAAATACAAGATTATATATCCGATTTTGTGCCTAGAATTAATAACTGGGCAGTTTGCGATGTGTTTTGTGCAGGATTAAAAATCACAAAAAAATATGAAAAGGAAATATGGGGAATAATTCAAAAATATTTGAAAAGTAATAAAGAATTTGAATTAAGATTTGCAATTGTAATGATTTTAGATTTTTATATTAAAGATGAATATTTAAATGAAATTTTTCAAATCTGTGATAATATAAAAACTGATAAATATTATGTTCAGATGGCAATAGCATGGTGTATTTCCTTATGCTTAATAAAATTCTATGACAAAACAATAAAATATCTAAATAAATGTAAATTAGATGATTTTACATACAAAAAAAGCATTCAAAAAGCTATTGAATCGTATAGAATAACAGACGAGCAGAAAAATTTTCTAAGAAAACTAAAAATTCAAGCAAGGTAATAAAGCTACATCAGTATAACTTACGTGGGTCTTTTTATAGGTAACCTTCCTTGTTGCATACGGAAAAATTCAAATATGATCAATATATAAATCGATTGTTCTTTTGAAAATAAAATTTTAGACACTTATTTTCACTTTAAGCCTACGTAACTTAAATTCCCATATTGTTTTTTCATACAATAAAAAATTCATACAAAACAGGAAATTTTATAAAAATGACAAAAAGTACTTGTCAAAAAATAATTTATAATATAGTATAAAAACAATCAGAAAATAAAAAGGTTTATAGGTTAATCCAAATAAAATATAAAAAACCTAAATATTTTATACAAGGTTGGAAAAAAGAAAATGAAATACAATAATAAAAAAGGAAGAAGAATAGCAAAAGATGAAGTAGAAAAAAAGAAAAAGATAATAATAAGGACATTTATAACAATAGTATCAATAATAATACTATGTATAATAGGATATATAGCAAATGATTATATAATACTAGGAAAAAATAAAACAACAAATCTAGTAATAAATAATACAAATGTAACCGAAAATCTAAAAAATGATATTTTTATAGATGGAGATAATATATATTTTTCTAAAGAAGATTTGGCAAACTTTTTTGATAAATATATCTATGAAGATGAAGAAAATGAACAAATAATAACTACATATGAAGATAAAATTGCAACAATAGGGTTTGATGAAAATCAAATAGAAGTCAATGGATCAGAAGTTTCAACATATGCACACGCAATAGAAAAAGATGAATCTATATATATCCCAATAACGGAATTAAAAGATGTATACGGAATAGAAATAGAATATATCCAAGATACGAATATAATTACAATAGATTCAATAGCAAGAGAACAAAAAAAGGCAATATCAAATGGAAACTTAGCTGTAAAATCATCAACAAACTTTATTGCAAAAACAGTTGATAGAACAAAAAAAGGAGATTATGTTATAGTAATTTCTGATGATGGAAAAAATGCTAAAATAAGAACTTTAAATGGAAAAATAGGTTATGTTAAATCTAAAAAATTAGCCAATACAGTAATAACAAGACAAAACATAGAGGAAGAAAAACAAATAGAAGAAAAAGTTAATTTAGTATGGGACTACTATTCTCAAGTGGCAACTGCACCAGATAGAGAAGGAACAAATATAGACGGAATAAATGTTGTTTCACCAGCTTTTTATCATCTAAATAATGATGGAAAATTAGAAGAAAACGTAGGAGAAGAAGGACAAGCATATATACAATGGGCTCATAATAATGGTTATAAAGTATGGGCAATGGTACAAAATGCTGGAAGTGGGATGATGGATGTAACATCAGAAATAATGAATCACTATGATAACAGACAAAATTTAATAGAAACAATAATTGATGAATGCATGAAATATGATTTAGATGGAATAAACATAGACTTCGAAAATATGAAAAAAGAAGATGTTGATTTATTTTCAAGATTTATAATAGAACTTGAACCAAGATTAAAAGAAATCGGAGTAGTATTATCAGTAGATGTAACAGCTCCAGATGGTTCAGATACTTGGTCACTATGTTTTGACAGACATGTACTAGGGGATGTAGCAGATTATTTAATATTTATGGCATATGATCAATATGGAGCTTCTTCTGATATAGCAGGAACAACCGCTGGTTATGATTGGATAGAATTAAATATAAAAAAATTTTTGGAAATATATGAAGTAGAAGGTGAAAAACTAATACTAGCAATTCCATTATATGCTAGGTTATGGACATTAGATAGTAATGGAGACATTGAAGGACAAACAGCAATACCGATGAATGAAATAAATGAATCTATACCAACCGATGCTGAAAGAAATTGGGATGATGAGTTAAAACAAGATTATGTAGAATATGCTGATGGGGAATCAACTAAGAAAATTTGGATAGAAGATATAAACTCTTTAAGAGAAAAGGTATCATTGATAAATAAATATAAATTAGGTGGAGTGGCTTCATGGGAATTAGGTATGGAAACAGACGATGTTTGGCAAATGATTAAACAAGAATTATCTGAATAATATTAAAACATTGTTTTAATATTACAATTTAGTGTAGTATAAAGATAAACCGACCGAAATGTTGATAAATAAAAACTTTTTTGTTAAAAAATTTTAGGGCTACCTATTATTCTTTAACAAAAATATTAATATATTAACATTTCGGTTTACTATACAAAAGTTAATCTGACAAGTAACGTTTTAAATTACGAATTAAAGAAAATGCTAAAAATAGCTTGACATTAGTATTTTTGAAAGATATAATACTTAAAAGAAAGCACTTTTGGAGGTATTTTGACAATATGCAAACAGAAAATGTATATTTTTCAACAGAAAACTATAATAAATTAACAGATGAAGAAATAGTATTAAAAATAAAAAACGGAGACGAGCAAGCACTTTCATATTTACTAGATAAATATAAAAATCTAGTAAATATGAAAGTTGGAAAATATTTTATAATAGGAGCTGAAAAAGACGATATTATACAAGAAGGAATGATTGGACTTTTCAAAGCAATAAAAACATATAATGCTAGTAAAAACAATACATTTAAAACATTTGCAAATATGTGTATAGAAAGACAATTAATAACAGCAATAAAAACATCTAATAGACAAAAACATATGCCACTTAATTCATATCTTTCGTTGAATGTATCTGCATATGACAATAATGATGATAGTACAGAATTAATAGACACATTTAATAGTCAAACAATAGAAGATCCATTGGATACTATAATGAAAAAAGAACAGTACATAGAAATAGAAAAAGCAATAGATAAAAATTTGAGTAAGTTTGAAAAAAAAGTCCTTGATAGATATATAAAAGGTGAAAGTTATACAGTTATTGCTAAAAGACTTGATTCACCAGTAAAATCTATTGATAATGCAATCCAAAGAATTAGAAAAAAAGCAATAAAAAATATATTTGATAATGAAAAAGACTAAAAAAATAAAAATAATTAAAAGTTGGAGACATCCAACTTTTATATATGCTTCTATAGCTCAGTAGGTAGAGTGCAGCCTTGGTAAGGCTGAGGTCACGGGTTCGATTCCCGTTGGAAGCCCCAATGACGTTTCTGTTCGAACTAATTGAATAGTGAGACACAAGAATCAATCAGAAATAAGGTTGCTTTATATTTGTTTAATAGTGTTTATTAGACAATAATATTGCAAAATGCTTGAAAATAAAGTGATAATACAAAGTTAAAAATTTCTATTGACTTTTAAAACCAAAAGTATTAAAATATCATCATATAATAATAAAAACAGTAAGAGAAAAGTAGAATATATGTATCTTAAAGAGAGAGCTGGTCAAAGGCTGAAAACCAGCTTAAGAAAAAATATTTGAAAACTACCTCTTCAAGTTTTTGGTGAATAAGCCAAACGTGTAAGATACGTTACAATCTAAAATTAAGAAAAAAATAGGATGGAACCG
>CALXSO010000033.1 GCA_944391155.1 uncultured Clostridia bacterium | reverse complement strand
TGAAAAGTGATGTAGTAACTTAAATAGTAATTTATGCAAAATTTTACAAAAAACAAAAGAAAGGGATTATTAGTATGATAAATGAAGAAAAAAATGAAACAAATGAAGTAGAAAGGTTAGTAATAAGCAATGAAGATTTTGAAAAATATTTTAATAAAAAAGAGATGGTAAGTGCTCAAGAAATAATAGAATATTATATAAGAAAAAACGATAAATTTTAATGCAATTTTTAATGCAACGCCAAAGAAAAGTTATAAAAAACGAAGGAAAAATATAAAAAATATATTGCAAACCTATTGCAAAATTATTTGAAATACTGTATACTATAAAAAGTTATAAGAAAAGAAGAAAAATTGTAAGAACAGTGGCTTTAAAAGGGGTCACCAATTAAAATTATAAAAATACATAGTTAATTATAAAAGGGAGTAGCTATGAAACACTAATCAACAATCGCGGTTTATCCTGGTTAGTGTTACTTGTAAAAGTAAGCAAGACTTTTAAAAGAAAAATATTCTTTTGAAAATCTTGCTTTTTTATTGTATATGAAGGATAATATAAAATTTTTGATTTCATAATACAAAAACTCTAAAAATAATATAACTCAAAAGAAAATCAAATTTATATTATATTTCTAAAAAGTACATATATTTTTATACAAAAATATAAATTTAAGTATTAAAAAACAAAATATGTAAAAAATAAACAAAAGGAGGAATATAAGTGGAAAAACAAAAATGGTTTAATAAAGGAACCAATGAAGTTGAAAAAGAATTAGAAGTAAATGTGAATGAAGGACTAACAAATTCTCAAGTGAAAGAGAGACAGGAAAAATACGGATTTAATGAATTAGAGGCAGCAAAAAAAGAAACAATATTACAAAAATTCATAAATCAATTTAAAAATTTTTCAATAATAATATTAATTATTGCAGCAATAGTATCTGGAATAGTTGGAGTTACACAAGGTGAAGGACTAACAGATACAATAATAATTCTTATTGTCGTTATACTAAATGCGATAATTGGTGTTGTACAAGAAAATAAAGCGGAAAAATCTTTAGAAGCACTTCAAAAATTAAGTGATCATGCAGCAAAAGTATTAAGAGAAGGAAAAATAAATGTTATACCTGCAAGAGAATTAGTACCAGGAGATATTGTAATATTAGATACAGGAGATTATATCCCAGCAGATTTACGAATAATTGAAGCAGTAAATTTAAAATCACAAGAAAGTTCATTAACAGGAGAATCAGTACCTGTTGAAAAAACTATTGAAACGATAAAAGAAGAAGATGTTGGAATAGGAGATAGAACTAATATGCTATTTTCTTCAAGCCTAGTAACATATGGTAGAGGCAAAGGAATAGTTGTAGAAACAGGAATGACAACAGAAGTTGGAAAAATAGCAAAAATGATAAATAGTTCAGAAAAACAAGAAACTCCACTTCAAAAGAAATTAGATAAATTAGGAAAAACTCTAGGAATAGTCGCACTAGTAATTTGTATGCTGATTTTTATAGTCGGAATAATAGAAGGAAAAGAACCAATAAATATGTTCATGACAGCAGTATCATTAGCTGTTGCAGCAATACCAGAGGGATTAGCAGCAGTATCAACAATTGTACTTGCAATAGGTGTACAAAAAATGGTTAAGAAAAATGCAATTGTGAAGAGATTGCCAGCAGTTGAAACATTAGGAAGTAGTACGGTAATATGCTCAGATAAAACAGGAACATTAACACAAAACAAAATGACAGTAGAAAAAATGTTTTTCAATAATGAATTAAGAGATATTGAAGAAATAAGGCAAGATATAGAAAAAAATGCAACTATAAAAGAAAATTTAGAATTAAAAAAAGTAATATTTGCCAATATGTTGTGTAATGATACAAAAATTTCAAAAGACGGAACACTAACTGGAGACCCTACTGAAACAGCATTAGTAGATATGGCTTTTAAATTGAATTTTGATCCAAGTATATATGATAGAACCCCAAGAGTTGAAGAAATTCCTTTTGATTCTGATAGAAAATTAATGACAACTGTAAATAATCAAGAAGGAAAATATATAGTATATACAAAAGGTGGTATTGACGAGTTATTAGATAGATGTAACAGCTATGTAATAGAAGGAAAAATTTATAATGATATAGAAAAATACTCAGAAACGATTAGAAAAGTAAATGAGGAAATGGCCAAAGAAGCTTTGAGAGTATTAGGATGTGCATATAAAGAACTAGATCATATACCATCAAAAGAAGAAATGAAAACAATTGAAAACAACTTAACTTTTGTAGGAATGGTTGGAATGATTGATCCACCTAGAGAAGAAGCAAAAAAAGCAGTAGAAAAATGTAAAACAGCAGGAATAAAAACAGTAATGATTACAGGAGATCATAAAATAACAGCAACAGCAATAGCAAAAAAATTAGGAATTCTAGAAAATGAAAATGAAGCAATAACTGGTCAAGAATTAGAAAATATGACAGATGAAGAACTAGAAAAAAATGTAAGGCAATATTCTGTATATGCAAGAGTAAGCCCTGAACATAAAGTAAGAATTGTTCGAGCTTGGCAAAAAAATGGAGAGATAGTTGCAATGACAGGGGACGGAGTAAATGATAGCCCAGCTTTAAAAACTTCAGATATAGGATGTGCAATGGGAATAGTTGGAACAGATGTTGCAAAGGAAGCAGCAGATGTGATTTTAACAGATGACAATTTTGCAACAATCGTATCAGCAGTAGAAGAAGGAAGAAGAATATATGACAACATTTTAAAAGTAATTCAATTCTTATTATCAAGTAATATTGGTGAGATAGTAGTTTTACTATTTGCAACATTATTAACACCATTAATAAGCAAATGGTTTGGAATTGCAGATATAAATCATTTAGAAATTTTATTACCAATTCACATATTATGGATAAATTTAGTGACAGATTCATTACCAGCATTAGCATTAGCATTTGATCCAGCAAATGCAGATATTATGAATAGAAAGCCATTAAAACCAACAAAAGGAGTATTCACAAAAGGAATGGTCTGGAGAATAATATATCAAGGAATAATGATAGGAGGCTTAACACTTGCAGCATTCATGATAGGTTTAGGAACAACACATGAACCAATAGGAGATTTAACACTAGAAGAATCAAAAATTGAAGTAGGACAAACTATGGCATTTGTAACACTTGCAATGTCAGAACTTGTACATGTATTCAATGTAAGAAATAATAAAAAATCATTATTTAGAACAAAAGTATTTAATAATAGTAAATTAGTTTGGGCAATATTAGCTTCAGCAGCACTTATGTTTGTAATCTTATTAATACCAGGATTAAGAGAAATTTTCAGCATACCTCTATTACCAAGAGAAAATATTATAGAATTAATATGTTTAATATTTGCTCCAATTTTAATAGTTGAAATATTTAAATTATTTAAGATAAATACAACTAAAGATGAAAACTAAAAAGAAAAGTTTTGTATAGGATATAAAATATTAATTAAAAAAGAGAATTATTTACCACTTGTTATAATTCAAACTCAATTTTGTTGAGAGATTCGAAAGGTTAATAAAATATTTTACAAAATACTAACACAAAGATCTAAAAATTTTTTGCAAAATATATCTATATATCAACCTTTCGAATGGCCTACATTTACAGAGAACTGCCATTTATGTCATAAAGGTAAATATTCTCTTTTTCTATTGACAAAAATAATTATTTAATGGATAATTAATACATAAATACAATAAGATAAAAGCTCAAAAATACGAAGGAGGAATTTAAATGTATGTATTTAATAGGATAACTGTAAATCCTCAGTTACCAAAAAGAATAAATAAATTAGGCGAAATATCAAACAATTTATGGTGGTCATGGAATTCTGAGTTCTTAAAATTATTTAAAAGAATAGATAATGATTTATGGGAAAATTGCGGAAAAAATCCTGTAAAATTTTTAAAACAAGTATCACAAGAAAGGTTAGAAAGTGCCTCAAAAGATATATTGTTTTTAAAAGATTATGATAAAATAGTAGAAAACTTTGAAGATTATATGAAAAGCAAAAATACATGGTTTTCAAATAAATACCCAAACAATAAAAATGATTTAATTGCCTATTTTTCAGCTGAATATGGATTAGATGAAACAATACCAATATATTCTGGAGGGTTAGGAATATTATCAGGAGATCATTTAAAATCAGCAAGTGATTTAGGAATACCATTAGTTGCAATAGGCTTACTATATAAAAATGGATACTTTCATCAAAAAATTGATGGAAACGGTAATCAACAAACAGAATATCATGATATAGACTTATATGATTTACCAATAAAACCTGTAAAAGATGAAAACGGTGAAGATATGATGATCTATATCAAATTTCCAAAAAGAAGAATATATTTAAAAGTTTGGCAAATAAATGTAGGAAGAGTAAAATTATATCTTTTAGATTCTGACATAGAAAAAAACAATCCAGAAGATAGAAATGTTACTTTAAGATTATATGGTGGAGATCAAGAAATGAGAATAAGACAAGAAATTGTCTTAGGAATGGGAGGAGTTAATCTATTAACAAGAAAATTAGGATTAAGTCCAACGGTATATCATATGAATGAAGGACATTCTGCATTTTTAATTTTAGAACTTATAAAAAATACAATAAAAGAAAAAGAAGTGTCATTTGAAGTAGCAAGAGATATCGTTAGTTCTAAAACAGTATTTACAACACATACACCTGTACCAGCAGGAAATGATATATTCCCAATTTCACTTGTTGAGAAGTATTTTAAAGAATTCTGGCCAAGAATAGGCCTTTCACGAGAAGAGTTCTTAAAAATGGGAATGAAACCTTGTACAGAATTAGAACCAGGATTTAATATGGGGATTTTAGCTTTAAAAGTAGCAGGAAAGAAGAACGGTGTAAGTAGATTACATGGAGCTGTTTCAAGAGAACTATTTGGGGAAGTATGGCCAGAAATTGCAGCAAATGAATCACCAATAGGATATGTTACAAATGGTATACACACTTGTTCTTGGCTTGATCCAAACTTGAAGAAATTATATAATAAATATCTCATACCATATTGGCAAGATAATATACAACATGACTATGTTTGGGAAAAAGTAAAAAGTATACCAGATGACAAATTATGGCAAGTACATCAAGCTAGAAAAGAAAAATTAATAAGACTTGTAAAAGAAAATACAACAGAAAGATTAAGAAGATCAGGATATAGTTATGAAGAAATAAATTCAATAATATCAACATTAAATGCAAATACCCTAACAATTGGATTTGCAAGAAGATTTGCTACATATAAAAGAGCAACTTTAATATTCAAGGATTTAGAAAGAATAACACAAATTTTAAATAATATTGATAAGCCAATACAACTTATATTTGCAGGAAAAGCACATCCAGCAGATAAAGAAGGACAAGATTTAATTAAATATATACATCAAGTTTCAATGATGCCACAATTCAAAGGAAAAATTTTCTTGTTAGAAAATTATAATATAGCAATGTCAAGATATCTAATAAGTGGTGTGGATGTATGGCTAAATAATCCTAGAAGACCAATGGAAGCATCAGGAACGTCTGGTCAAAAAGCATCAGTAAATGGAGTTATAAATTTCAGTGTACTAGATGGATGGTGGGCAGAAGGTTATAACCAAGAAAATGGATGGACAATAGGAAGCAATGCAGAATATGAATCATATGAGGCACAAGATGTAGCAGACAGCCAAAGTATGTATAGAACATTAGAAGAAAAAATTGTACCTATATATTATGAAAAAGATAAAAATGGTATATCTAAAAAATGGATAGAAAAAATGAAAAATTCTATTATATCAACAGGAGGAAGATATAGTACTTCAAGAATGTTAATTGATTATACAAATAATTATTACATACCACTATGCAATTTAACTAACAAATATTATAATAATGTTGATAATGTAGCAGAATATAATAATTGGAAAGACGATTTATATTCAAATTGGAAAGATATAAAAATTAGTCAAAAAAATAATTTGGATAATATAACAATAGATGCCGGAAATAATATTGAAGTAAAGTGTGAAGTAGAATTACCAAATAGTAATATAAATGTAGAAAATATTTCTGTAGAATGCTATTATGGTAAAATATTGGAAAATGGAGTAGTAGAAGATGTAAGTATTATTCCTATGAAAATGGAATCAGAGGACGATGAAAACAGAAAATATAATTTTACAGCTAAAATTGAATTGAAAACAGGCGGAAATTATGGTTATACATTTAGAGTTATGCCAAAGCATAAAATGTTATTAGAATCTGCAAATTTAAATCTAGTAAAGTGGATAACAAAATAATAATATAGTTTTATTTTAAAATTTATATTATTTTAAAATAAAAATTAATGTTCATATATAATAAAAATGTTGGAATAATTATAAAATTCCAACATTTTTTAAATTAAACTTTTTTCAATAACAATTTGTCAAGTCTGATATTTTGTATATCAATTACTTCTTGATGAGTTTCTTGGACTTTTTCAAAGTACCTTTGATTTGCTTCTATTTTTTTTAGTCGTAATTCTAATTTTTTATGAATTGAATTAGAGTACTCAATAAAATCATCGATTTTTTTTGATATTGATTCAAAGTTCTTATCAACAATTTCAACAAATCTTTGGAATTCTTTTTTATAGTTAAATTTGTCTATATCATTTTGTTTCCAACGACGGTCATTTTCTTCCCAGCGTTTTTCATTCTGTTCCCAACGGCGGTCATTTTCTTCCCAGCGTTTTTCATTCTGTTTCCAACGACGGTTATTTTCTTCCCAGCGTTTTTCTTCTTCAGCCTTAAATTCTTTTAAAGTTGTAAGAATTTCATTTAATATAGCTTCATTCAAATAAATCGCTCCTTTCTGTTTAATATATAAATAAATGGAAAAAGAAATTTGAATATAAAAAAGGAATAAAATTAAAGTAATTGAATATTTACTTAAAAATAGAGAATAAAAATATAAAAACATAAAATATAAATTAAGAATAAAAATAAAACAAGTAAAACTATAAATTATTAAAACATATAAAACACATACTGTCAACACGAAAAAAGAAAAAAAAGAGAAATACAAAGAAAAATAAAGAAAAAAAGAGAAATACATCTCTTTTATATAGTGATAATTTTATTTACATAATCAAGTTGCCCTTTAATATTATAATCGTAACCTAATGAATAAATATTCGTAGAAAGAATATCTTTAGCAAGAAATTTTTTAATAGATATATCATTGCAATTATCTATAAATTTTTTAACAGAAGTAATAATTTTTAAATTAGGATTTAATTTAGAAATTTTAGAGATAAGATATTTTCCATTTTCATTAAATCCTAAAACACGAATATAGGGTGAAAAATTTTTAGAATCTTCCATATCTTGCTTAGTAATATTTAAAAGAGCATATAATAAAATTCGTTGAATTCTTACCTGAGTATACCTTTTCGATTTTAGCATATTTATAAGAGAAGATAGATTATTACAACAGTTAGAAGCCAATTTAAGTTTGTATTCAAGCCCTTCAGATACATCTGGTAAATTAGATAAATCTTTTATATTCATTATACGAAGCTTATATATAATCTGTTTTTCATATACAGATAAATCATCTACAATTTCATTATTTCTAATTTTTTCTAACAAGAAATTACTACAATTTTTTGGAATTACTAAATCAATTTTTTCAAACTCATTATTATGAATAATATTTCTAATTGCAGTACTACTTGCTATATTAGAATTGATAAAAGCATCATTGTGATTTGAGTCTTTTCTCAATATTGGAATAGGAAGTGTCTTGCAATTATATTTCCTCAAAGATTTTAAATATTCAATAGCTAAAATGTTATTAGGAGAAGAAATAATTTTGGAAACTCTCTCATCATTGATAAAATGGATTAATGCGTTCTCACGAGCTTTAGGAAAAGAAAAACCTTTTTTCAACTCAAGATGCAAAATATTTTTATATTTTTCTGGTTCCTCACATAAAACTTGAGCAATTAACTTTAAAAATTCCAAATCTAACGTTTCAGCACCAAATGACATATATTCGCAATTTAAAGAATTTATTATTTTAATTGCACCTTCAGCAAAATTTTCTGCACTTGAGATAGAATATATTATAGGAAGTTCTATAACTAAATCAATTCCACCTAAAAGTGCCATTTTAGTTTTATCCCATTTATTTAAAACAGAAGGAATACCTCTTTGACAAAAATTACCACTCATTATAGCAATTGAAAAATCACATCCTGAATCAATTTTAGCTTTTTTTAATTGATACAAATGACCATTATGAAAAGGATTATATTCTGCAATAATACTCAAAACTTTTTCCATAAAATAACCTCCAAATTTTTAAGCTTGTAACTTTATTATTTTATTGATATAATACCATAAACTAAAAGAAAAAACAAATAATAAAAAGGAAAGAGGAAATATGGAAAAAGTAATAATATATACTGATGGGGCTTGTTCAGGAAATCCTGGACCAGGTGGCTGGGCAGCAATACTCATGTATAAAGGGATAAAAAAAGAAATATCTGGAGGAAAAAAAGATACTACTAATAACATAATGGAATTAACAGCAGCTATTGAGGGCTTAAAACTTTTAAAATACCCATGTGAAGTTCAATTGTATAGTGATAGTGCATATTTAGTAAATGGTTTTAAACAAGGATGGATATATAATTGGCAGAAAAATAATTGGAAAACAGCTAATAAAGAACCAGTTAAAAATAAAAAAATTTGGGAAACTTTGTACGAACTAACAAAAATACATAAAGTAGAATTTATAAAAGTAAAAGGACATAGTGATAATGAATATAATAACAGATGTGATGAATTGGCACGAAATGAAATAAAATCACTATAATATTTATAAATCAACATGTCGGAATATTCTACAAAATTAATTCAGGACTAGAACTCAATAATATTACATTTATGTGACAGATTAATAAAAATATTGAAATAAAAAAAGTAATAAAGTATAATTATTATAGACAAAAAAATATTTATACTACAAAAAAGAAAAAATAAAATATAAAGTACATAGGAGGAAGAAATGGAAACATTTGCAGATTATATATTAGGTGAAAAAGAAATATCAGCTAAACTTGAAATAACATATTATTTAGCCAAAAAGAGAGACATCTTTTTTGATAAATCAGTTGTATTTAAAACAGAAATAGCAAGAATATTTTTAAACTATGTACCATTAGATTTAGATAAAAATTTGATATTAACAGCATGTTTATTATGTAATTGCAAGAAAATAGATGTTGCACAAGAATTAGATCAACTAAAATCATTCGCAAAAAATGGAGCAGAGTATTTATTTTCAATAGGTTTTGATAAAAGATTTTGTAAAATATGTGAAGAAGTAAATAGATATAGTAATAGCAATCCAAGAGAAAAAGAAAGTGATGTATTAGAATTAGTAGATCAATTTGGTGGAATGTTATTAGATAGACCAGAAAGAATTGGAATGCAACCAGAAGAAGCTTTGGTTTTACTGGAATATAGAAATTTGAAAGATAAATATAATAGATATTTACATTCATTCATAGAATTTATAAATGAATTACAAGAACTTCAATACAAAGAAAAGGTAGAAATTCCTCCATTAAAAGCATTGGTAAATTTATATAGAGAGGCAGAAGACGATAAAAGATTTATAACAGCACTTGTATATGAATTTGAACCACAAATAGATGAATTATTAGCCAAAAAAGGTGGAACACAATACGCAAAAAATGATAAAGTATTAGCAAAAGAAAATCCAAATAGACCATTATTTAGTGAAGAAACCACAAAAAAAGTAATGGGGCATTTAATATAATAGGAAGAAGGAAAGATAAATGTATGAGATATTTGCAGATTTACATGTACACATAGGAAGAGCAGAAAATGGAAAACCAATAAAAATAACAGCAGCAAAAACACTTAATTTTGCAAATATAGCAAAAGAATGTGCTGAAAGAAAAGGTATACAAGTTGTAGGAATTATAGATTGTGCCTCACCATATGTAATAGAAGATATAGAGAAATTTTTGCAAAATGGAGATGCATATGAATTAAAAGATGGAGGCATAATATATAAAGATAAAGTATGTATTCTTTTAGGAAGTGAAGTAGAAACTTCAGAAGAAGGAAGAAATGGGAAAAAGGGTAGTGCACATAATATTTGCTTTTTTCCATACTTAAAGAACATAAAAGAATTTTCAAAAGAGATGAGCAAACATATAAAAAACATAACTTTAAGTACACAACGTTCAGATTTGTCAGGATATGATTTAATTGATATTGTTGAAAAATATGATGGGATTTTAATACCAGCACACATATTTACACCATTTAAAAGTTATTATGGAAATTGTACAGATAGAATCGAAAATATATTTAAAGAGAAGTTTGATAAAATATTTGCTGTAGAATTAGGCTTAAGTTCTGATACATTTTTAGCAGATGCCATTAAAGAGCTAGAAAATAAAACTTTTGTAACAAACTCAGATGCCCATTCTTTACCAAAAATAGCAAGAGAATATAACAAAATGTTAGTAGAAGATATATCATTTAAAGAAATAGTAAAAGCACTAAAAAACGAAGACGGAAGGAAAATAATTGCAAACTATGGATTGGATCCAAAGCTTGGAAAATATCATCGAACATATTGTGATAATTGCAACAATACAATAGAAACAAAAGAGCCAGTATCTATATGCCCTCTTTGTGGAAGTTCAAATGTTACATTTGGTGTCTTTGATAGAATTGAACTTATAAAAGACAAAGCAGATACAATAAGTCCAGAAAACAGACCTCCATATATATATCAAGTTCCATTAGGA
Organism: uncultured Clostridia bacterium; assembly: GCA_944391155.1. Taxonomy (GTDB): domain Bacteria; phylum Bacillota; class Clostridia; order TANB77; family CAG-508; genus CAG-269. The sequence continues at coordinate 3,482 of CALXSO010000033.1, read as the reverse complement.
TTTATTCCTGGAGTAGGAGGAAAAACAATAGAAAAATTATTAAATAATTTTGAAACAGAAATGAATATTTTACATAAACTATCAAAAGATGATATAGAAGCACTAGTAGGAGAAAAAATTGCAAATGCCATAGAAAGTGCAAGAACAGGAAATTGTAAAGTACATTCAGGTGGCGGTGGGAACTACGGTAAAATTGAATAAATAGTTCTAAAAAAATCCTTATCGAATAATAATGTTTTAAGAAACAAATTAGATAAGGAGTTTTTTTATGAAAAAAAACAAACGATTAAAAATAAAAGAAACAATAATAGAACATATTGTCAACAACAAAAAAGAATATATTATAATAACATTAATATTCATAATAGGAATTTTCTTAGGAGTATTTTTAACAAACAATACAAGTGATAACAATATACAAGAAACAAAAAAATATATAGATACATTTATAGAAAATATAAAAAATACTTCAAACATTAATTTTATGGGACTTCTAAAAAACAGTATGCTTACATACATAATACTTGCAATTACAATATGGTTTTTTGGAACAACAGTAATAGGAATACCAATTGTTTTCGGAATAATATTATATAAAGGATTTAGTCTAGGATACACAATATCTATTTGTATAAATATACTAGGTATTCAAAAAGGAATAGCATTTATTTTTAGTACAATTTTTTTACAAAATTTATTAATAATTCCTGCAACTATAGCAATAGCAGTTAGTGGATTTAAATTATATAAATCAATAGTAAAAGATAGAAGAAAAAATAATATAAAATTTGAGATATTAAGGCATACTATATTTTCATTAATAATGACTTTTATATTATGTTTAGCATCTTTAATAGAAATATTCATATCTACAAATATACTAAAAGCAATAATAAATTATATTTCAGCATAATAATTTAATTAAAATAATGGTAAAAAAGGAAACAACTACAACTCAAAATCTAGCACAAAATATAATCAATGCAAAAGTACAATATATAAATATTTTACTAAAAATCTTAAACTTTGTTCAAAGAAATTTGACAAAAACATAGCGTGGTCTACCTATGGGCTTGACAAGAAAATTATCCATCAATCTTTCAGACATTTCTGCAAAATGAAGTTTGAATTGCAATACAAATTTGTTACAATTCAGTGTAGCATAAAGTATAACCGATCGAAATGTTGATTATAAATGTTTTTTGTTAAAAAGCTCAGGTCTACATAATTGTCTTTAACAAAAAACATTTATATATCAACATTTCGGTCTACTTTACAAAATTTAATCTGACCAGTAAAACAAATTTATAAAAAATATAAAAAAATTAAAAAAATGTATTTACATTTTTTTAATTCTTTGATATAACATATACAGTTATGTAAATGAAAAAATCGAGGTAGGGGTAAAATGGAAAAACAATTAACACTTTTTTTTGAGTTTTTAGAAAATGAAAAGAAATTATCAAATAATACAATACAATCATATAAAAGAGATTTAAAACAATTTAGACAATATTTAGAGTATAAAGAAATACACTATAACAAAGTAGACGAAAATATAATGAATGAATATATAAAAGATTTAGAAGAAGAAGGAAAAAAGCCATCTTCTATTTCAAGATGCATAGCATCTATTCGTTCATTTTATCAATTTACAGTAAGAAAAGGTAAAGTAAAAAAAGATCCAACAGAGCATATTCAATCACCAAAAATAGAAAAAAGAGTACCAAGTGTATTAACTGCAAAAGAAGTAGAATTGCTACTAGAACAACCAAAAGATATCGATTTAAAGGGAAAAAGAGATAAAGCAATGTTAGAATTTGCTTATGCAACAGGAATGAGAGTAACAGAAATAATTTCTTTAAATGTAGACGATGTTAATTTGGAAGAAGGATTTGTAACATGTAGAAATGCCGGAAAACAAAGAAATATACCATTAGGAAAAATAGCATTAAAAACAGTAAAAGAATACATAGAAGAAGCAAGAGATATTTTAATAAAAAGTGAAGATGAAGAAGCTCTATTTGTCAATATAAATGGAAAAAGATTAACAAGACAGGGATTTTGGAAAATAATTAAATATTATAAAGAACAAGCTCATATTACAAAAGATATAACACCACATGTTTTAAGACATTCATTTGCAACTCATCTATTACAAAATGGAGCAGATTTGAAAGCAATACAAATAATGCTAGGACATTCAGATATTTCATCAACACAAGTATATATGCAATTTCAAGATGAAGAAATAAAAAATGCATACAGAAAAGCACATCCTAGAGCTTAAAACAGTAAAAAATTTAATATATAATAAAAAAGAAAAGTTATAGTCACTTTTCTTTTTTAAATACAGAATAAAGGAAATAAAGATGATAAGAAAGATAATATTAACATTTTTAGGAGTTGTATTAGTTGTTATTCTAATAACTCTAGCAGTAATAGCATATTTTTTAATAGTAGATATACAATCTAAAAAACCAAAAACTACATCACAGGAATGTTATATAACATCATATCAATTCATAGGCAGAAATATATTTATTTTGACACCTAAAATAAAAAATCAGGAAGAAAAGTATATTCTATATTTTCATGGAGGATCATATGTTGCTGAAACATCTCAAGAACATTGGAATTTCTTAGAAAAATTAGCAAAAGACACAGGATATACAATTATATTACCAGATTATCCATTAGCACCTAAATACACTTATAAAGATGTATTTACAATGATAGAACCACTATATAAAGAAATAATAGAAAAAATAGATAGTAATAATCTAATAATGATGGGAGATTCAGCTGGTGGAGGAATGGCTATTGCTTTAGAAGAAAAGTTAGGCGAAGAATACGAAAAATTACCATCAAAATTAATACTAATTTCACCATGGTTAGATACAAAATTAACCAATCCAGAAATAGACAAGATACAAGCATATGATAAAGACTTAAACAAAGAAACATTAAAAATTGCAGGTCTAGCATATGCTGGAAAAGATGGAAAAGATAGCTATTTAGTCAATCCAATAGATGGACCATTAGATAAACTAAAAAATGTAATAATATATACAGGAACATATGATATTCTAAATCCAGATGTTCATATTTTAGTAGAAAAAGCACAAGAACAAAATAATAATATTACAGTAAAAGAATATAAAGAAAAAGAGCATATTTGGATAGTAAAAGATACAGTAACAGAAGCTTATAGTGAACTTTTATCTGATTTAAAATGACATATAAGAATCAAGTAAGAAAAAGCTGTCAATAATTTTTGAATATTTCACTAAAAAATAGCTTTATTTTATTAGCGAATATTTCACCATATGTACAATCTTGTGTTCCGCTCGCAGCGGAGGCAGGCTCAAGATTTATTTTTTTGTTTATTTTTTAAAATTTTGTAAATAATATTATTAGGCGAGAGATTTATATGATGCTTTAGCATCTTTTAGATAAAATTCATTTATTAATTCTATAAC
>CALXSO010000032.1 GCA_944391155.1 uncultured Clostridia bacterium | reverse complement strand
CTTTTTGAGTTAGCCATAAATCTCCATCTTCAAAACGAACTTCAATTCCATGTTCTTTTTTCTGTTGTTCAAATATTAGAAATTCTGCTGAACTACTTCTTATATATAAATCTTTGTTGCTCATTTTAAAATCCACCTTTATTTATTTGCTATATATTATCAAACTTTTGTTCTTTTGTCAATCAATTTACATCCAATTATTAGAAATTTTTTTAAAAAATAAGCATTAGCATTTACACTTGCTAATACTTATAAATTTGCCTCTAAAAACACAAATTATATCTATCTTCTATTACAAATTTTTATATGTTCAACTGTGTGTATCAAGTCATGACTCTGGTTACCATGACCGCCCTCATAAGGTCTCTTAAATGCAAATTCAACAGGTATAGGTCCACCAAATATATATCTCTGACTATTCCAACTTTGCATTGTTCTCTTTGTTGTCCACAATGTATTCGAATTACTTGAACCCCTAAACTCTCTTACTCTTAATGTTCCATTCGTATTATATGGCATAGGCTCATTTTCTCCTCTGTAATATGTTTCCATTCTATCTGTATCATTATTAAAAACAATAATCTTTGCCATAAAAATAATCCTCCCATATTATATTTTTATATAATATGAAAAGATTATTTTTTTGTTACTTCATTATTCTATATTTCTCTAGCTTTTACAATTACTCTTTGTTTACTATCATCTGTACAAGTAATTAAAGTAATCTCTCTTTTTCCATCTGTTTTTTGACTTGTACAACTTACATCAGTAGGTTCAACAACATATTTACTATAAACACTATATTGAACGGTTTCATTAGTAGTTGATATTTCTATTATATCTCCATTTACCAATGTAGGAACCTTACTAAAAAATCTTTTATTTCTATAATTATGACCAACTATACAAAAATTTCCAACTTGATTTGCTCCATTTCCCCAAAATTCTGTTGGTGAAGATTTAAGTAAAGCTTCTGTTTCTTGTTCCGAACCAGTTTCACCTTTCAAAATAGGATAATTCACTGCAATTTTAGGTATATTAATTGTAGCCACTGTTGTACACTTATATCCATTTACTACAGTTTCATATTTTTCTTCATCATTATTTACAATTCTTGTTTCTTGCACAACTGTATTATCTTCATTTTCTGAATATGATGCATCATTATTTAACACAACTAGTAGTACATCACTATCTGCAAGTGTACTATCTTGTTCTTCTTGCATTTCTGCTAAAATTTCCTGTGATACTTCTTCACTTTTATTTCTATCATACTCAGCATATATATAACAAGAAATTAAAATTCCTACTAAAAAAACTGATATTATAAAATTAAATTTATACACTTTCTTTTTTCTCTTTAATTCTGGGGTAATATATAATTTTTTTGTTACTAATATCTGATTCATATTGCCTCCTTTTCTCTTATATATTATAACATATAATATAATAATTTCGCAATGCTTATAAAAATAATTTTTTACTATTTGTTATTAATTAGGTTACTGTTCAGACTAAAAACTTGTTTGTAGGCCAAAATTCATTATAAAACTTTTAAAAAAATTAGACTTTAACCACCTTGAGTAAATCAATAAATTGAATCTAGTCTGAACAGTAACTTAATTAGTTACTATTTAGCCAAAATTTTATATAGTAGACCAAAAGGCTAATATATAACTATTTTTACCAAAACATATCTAACCTATCTATATAGTTCTTTGACAAAACATTCATATAACCATCTTTAGAACATTCTATAAAACTAAGGCTAATTTATAACATTGATTATTTTATCAGTTAATTTAGCAAATTCTTCTATTGATAATTCTTCTGCTCTAACATTTTCTTTTAAATTAACATCTTTTAAAATATTTATTCCCTGATTCTTATCTTTAAAAATCTTTGTATTTGTAAGTGCATTCACTATTGTTTTTCTTCTTTGCATAAAAGCATTTTTTATAATTTTAAACATAAAATCTCTATTGGATACATCTATAGGTGGAACTTTTCTGATGTCCAACCTAATTACTTCTGATGTAACTTCTGGTTCTGGAATAAAAGCTGTATTTGGCACTTCTAATATCTTCTTAGATTCTGCATAATAATATACTGTATATGTGATTGCACCTGTATTTTTTTCTCCTGGTATAGCAATCAATCTATCAGCTACTTCTTTTTGTATCATAACTGTTATGCTTTCTAATTCTAATTGCTCTTCTAACAATTTCATAATAATAGGTGTAGTTATATAATATGGCAAATTCGCTACTATTTTTACATATTTAATTTTTCCAACTTCTTTTTCTTGCTGGATTAAAGACTTCAAATTTGTTTTTAATATATCTTGATTTAATATTTTAAAATTTTCATATAATGAAAACCTATCATTTAATATATTAATCATATTTTTGTCAAGTTCAATACAAATAACCTTACCTGCTCTTTCTAGTAATCTTTTTGTTAATGTACCAAGACCTGGTCCTATTTCTATTATTAAATCATTCTCATTCACATCTGAACCATCTATTATACTATTTATTACATTTTCATCTATTAAGAAATTTTGTCCTAAATTTTTATTAGCCTTAATATTATATTTTTTCATTATAAATTTTGTTTCCTCAAATATACTACTCATTTTAAATAATTTGCTTATATATCATAAACACAATATATTAACAATTTTCCTTTCTAAATATTAATGTTTCAACATTATTTTACATTGCTTAGAACAAACGTAGTAAATCTACATAAGTAGAACTTACAAATGTCTTTTTATATGTAACATTTCTTGTATACATACAAGTTTAACCATATTTATTGATTTTTTCAAGCTTTTATTATAAAATAATATAAATTTTAATAAACAAATATTACAATTCAGATTTAATTTTTTAGAGTAGTCTAAAAGGTTAATATATAAAATTAAATTTTAGTACTACCAATAAATTTAATAATTAAAAAGGAGAGGTAATTATAAAATATGAAATCTAATGATAAAACACAAAAAAAGAATGAAAATAATCAAAAAATAGTTAGAATAAATAATGATTTTTCATCACAAAATTTTATTCATACAAAAAAACTAAAAAGAGTTTTTATTATAGTTTTAATTATTTTCGTACTATTAATAGGAAGGATCGGTTTCTTACAGTTTGTTGAAGGTAGTTACTTAAAAGAATTGGCTTATAAACAACAATCAATAAATCAAATAATAAGTCCAAAACGTGGAAACATATATGATAGCAGTGGAAAAGTATTAGCTACAAGTGCTTCAGTAGACACAATAACTATTAATCCTAAAAGTATAAAAGATGAAAAAGATGATGAACAAAAAACAAAAGAATTAAAAGAAAAAGTTGCTAAAGCTTTTTCTGATATATTTGGATTAGATTATAATGAAACATTAGAAAAGGTAAGTAGTAATTCTCAAGTAGAAACAATTGCCAAAAAAGTAGAAAAAGATAAAGTAGATCAATTAAAAACTTGGATGGAAGAAAATAAAATTTCTACTGGAATTAACATAGATGAAGACACCAAGCGATACTATCCATATAATAATGCTCTATCACATGTCCTTGGCTTCTGTGGAGATGATAATGATGGTAAATATGGAATAGAGTTAGAATGGAATTCTACTTTAACCGGTACTCCTGGAAAAATTGTTAGCTCAAAAGATGGTAGTTTAACAGGAAAAGAAATTCCTAATGCTGCCGAATCTTATATTGCTCCTGAAAATGGAAGTGATTTAACATTAACAATAGATTTAAATGTACAAACAATTGTTGAAAAATATCTTAAACAAGCATGCATAGATAATATGTGTACTCGTGGTGGTTCTTGTATTGTTATGAATCCAAAAAATGGAGACATATTAGCAATGGCAAATTATCCAGACTTTGACTTAAATAATTATAATACACCAACAGCCTCTTATGCTCAAAACTATAATTCTTTATCAACTGAAGAACAATATAATATTTTATACACAATGTGGAAAAATAAATCAATTTCAGATTTATATGAACCTGGTTCTATTTTTAAATTAATCACAGCTTCTGTTGCACTTGAAGAAGATATTACCGGACCAGATGTTGCAGGAGACTTTAATTGTACTGGTGCTGAGGAATTTAAAGACGGAAGTAATACTGTCACAATTAAATGTTGGAGTCCTGTTCCCCATTATGAACAATCTTTACGTGTTGCCTTAGGTAACTCTTGCAATCCTGCATTTATGCAATTAGCTGCTAGAATAACTGCTCCTACATTATATAAATATTATAAAGCCTTTGGTTTATTTGATACAACAGGTGTCGACCTACCTGGTGAATCAAATTCTATTTTTACAAAACTTGAAGATGTCGGAGAAGTTGAACTTGCAACAGCCGCATTTGGACAAAGGACTGTAAATATTACGCCTTTACAAATGATTACAGCAGTATGTGCTATCGCAAATGATGGAATTCTTATGAAACCTAGAATTGTAAAACAGGTAACAAATAGTGATACAGGTGCTGTTACAAATATAGATCCTGTCGAAGTTAGACAAGTTTTATCAACTGAAACTGCAAATACTATGAAATCAATGATGGAATCTGTTGTAGTCAGTGGTACTGGTAGTAGAGGTGCAGTTTCAGGATACTCTGTAGGAGGAAAAACCGGTACATCTGAACCAATTGAAGCTAATAAAACTGATGGATATGTTGCATCATATTTAGCAATTTCTCCTGTTGAAGATACACAAGTAGTTATATTACTTGCTCTATATGATCCAACTAACAAAGAAAGAGGACATCAAGGTGGTACTATCGCAGGTCCTGTAGTTTCACAAATCCTTACTGAAGTTCTACCTTATCTAGGAATTCCATCTGATGAAGATACTAATTCTAATTCAGAAAATAATTCCATTATGGTTCCAGATATTCGCAATAAAACCATCACTGAAGCAGAAAAAATACTAAAAGAAGCTGGATTCACAACTAAAATCAACACACAAAATGATAAAAATAGTACTGTAGTAATAGATCAAGTACCAAAACCAGGTGTATCACTTTCTAAAGACTCAATAATAGTTTTATATGATGCCGATAATGCAGTAAGAACATCTGTTACAGTTCCTGATTTAACAGGAAAAAGCTTATCTCAAGCTAAATCTGTATTAAAAGGATTAAATTTAAATATTTCAATTAATGGTACTGGCACAGTAGTTTCACAAGATCCTGCAAAAGATACAAAAGTTGAAGAGGGTTCTGTAATTAATGTAAACTTAACATCATCTAGCTCTAACAACTTACACTAATCAAATTAGACATTAATAAAAAACTAAATCTTTACTTTTAAATAAAATATTCCAAAAATGTTAATTGAAAATTAAATTCAACTTTTTTAACAAATTTAGGTTTTGCCTTGCAAATAAATCATCTTTCTAAAAATAAAAATAGAGTATATATTTTAGTTTAAAATAAAAATAGAGTATATATTTAGTTTAAAATAAAAATATACTCTATTTTTCTATTCTATATTCTATCTTTCTATTCTATATTCTATCTTTCTATTCTATTTTTTCTTTTTCCCAATAGTTATCTATCAATATATCTAATTTATTTATTTTATAATTCATTCTTTTAACTCTTTCAATCTCTTCTGCATTATCACCTTTTAAATAAGTTATCCATTGTTCTTCCTTATTTAAATTATGCAAAAAAATAGGTTGATATTTTGGAAGTTCAATAACATGTAATAATATTTCTTCATCTTTTAATTCATTATTTTCTATTCCTTTATTTGTGCTTTTCATTTGTATTATTTTATGATAAGAAAATGAATCATAATAATTTTGATTTAATATATTAATAGTAACTGTATTTGTAATCTTTCTGTTATCCTTGTATTCTATTTGATTACTATGAATTTGTGCATAATACAATAACAACTTTGTTTGAATATATTTTCCATCAATAAACTGAATTCCAACATTAAATTCTTGATTTTCTTTAGTTTTTATTCGCATATCTGCAATGCCAAAATTTTCTTCTGCTGGTAATTGTTTTGATTTTATATTTAAATATGGATTTAAAAAAATTTTTTGAATATTAACATTTAGAATTGCTTCTACAAAATCTTGCAATATATCTAAATTATTTTCTGAATTTAAAACTTTTCTCAAAAGATAATTACTTTTGGCAATGAATTTCTGATTCATAAATTGTAATGCAAGCCTCCTTTCTTCATTACTTAATAAAATTGATTTAAAATATATTGAATTAAAATTAATAGAATTTAAAATTAATTTGATTTAAAAAAAGAATTAATTAATTCACACGTTAATTATATTAACCTTTCTATATTATGTCAATAAAATAATATTATTTTTTCATTTTTTCATCGCAAAATTCGACAATCCCATTTTATAACATAAATAACCTTACCAGAAACTTTTCTAATATCTTTTTAATCTTAATAATCATACTAATTTAGTTTTATTATATTTATATTAAATAAGAAAGATATCAAAGCCAGATTAGTAAAACTCACTCAGGTCTTTTTATATCTATCCTTTTGTTGTACACGAAAAAATCAACATACGGTCATGATAAAAGTCAATTTCTTATTTGAAAATAAATTTTTAAGAGTTTATTTTCACTTTGCTCCTGTATAAGTTAAAGTTTCATATTGTTTCCTATATAATAAAAATTTAAAAGATTGATATATAAATATTTCTACTAGAAATCTTAATTTTCATGTGTATTTCTTAGAAAATATTTATATATCAATCTTTTGAAGAACCCTTTGTTCTTACTTAAATTATAATATGACATTAAATGTCAACAAATTAATCTTCTTCACCTTTAACATAGTAGCCAACTCCCCTTTTTGTTATTAAAATTTTTGGTGCAGAAGTATCTTTCTCAATTTTTTCTCTAATTCTTCTAACTGTTACATCTACAGTTCTAATATCACCATAATATTCATATCCCCAAACTTTTTCCAATAAAACTTCTCTTGTAACTACTTGCCCTGGTTGCAAAGCTAAAAATTTCAATACTTCAAATTCTCTCAAAGTTAAATCTATTATTTCGTTTCTCACTCTAACTTCAAACTTATCTAAATCTAATTCCAAATCTCCAACTTTTATTTTATTTTCTTTTTTATCTGTAGTTTGATTTTGTGGTTTCTTAACATATTGAGTATTTGAAACAGCTTCTACTTTACGTAAATTTGCCTTTACTCTTGCTACTAGCTCTCTTACACTAAAAGGCTTTGTTATATAATCATCTGCCCCTAATTCTAAACCTAATATTTTATCAATTTCACCATCTTTTGCAGTTAGCATTATTATTGGAATATTCAAAGAATTTTTTACTCTTTTACAAACTGATAAACCATCTAATTTAGGTAACATTATATCTAATAACATTAAATCAGGTCTTTCGTCAAGAGCTTTATTAACTGCTGTTATTCCATCATTAGCTTCTATAATATTATATCCTTCTTTTTTTAAATTGTACATTAACACATCAATAATTGGTTGTTCATCATCAACAATCAAAATTGTTTTAACATCCTTATCAACATTTTCTTCCACAAAAACTTCCGCCTTTCTTAGCTAAAATTTCTATATCAAACATATTTATATCACAACTTTTGTGAATATACAAGTATTTTTTGCGAAAAAAAGAGTTCTCTATTACAATTAAGTTACAATTCAGACTTCATTTTTTAGAGTAGTTTGAAATGTTGATATATAAATATTTTTTTGATAAGTATTAAAAATAGCAAAACTACATAAGTAAAGCTCACGTATGTCACTTTATAAAGATACTTTCTTGTTTTATACAAAAAACACAACAAATATGTTAAAGAAGAAATTCCATTTTTATATACACATAAATAGGTGTGCACATTGTAACACAATTTGCACACCTATCTACAATTTCTTAAACCTATAAATCTTTTGGAGGTTCTTCAAGACCTCTCATTATCTTCCAATTATAATAATCATTAATAACCTCCTCCAATTCTTCTACAGAGGTTACCATAGATAACCTTTGCCTGTAAAAGCCAATCTCTTCTCCCATACCATTTAAATTATAGTAATAAAAGAGAGTTCTATATTGTAACATTTCTTCTTCCGTGTTTATTACAATATTAATAGCTCTGTTAAACTCATTCTTTTCTTTTAATTCTTCATACTTATTATGTTGTATTATAATAAGTATAATAAGAATAACATATGCAAAAACCATAAAAATTTTAAATATGATTTCAGCATTACACTTTTTAGTTTGCTTTTGAACTGCAGGTAATAATTTTTCACCTGCACTTTCAATATTTTTTTCCCCTCTCATGTTGTTTAAGAAATTCCGCAACATACATGTTCCTCCTTTTTATGATTTTATAATATCATCTTATTATACACTAGTTTAGCCTAAATGTCTACTTCAATATTACAAATTCCAGCATTTTTATCTAATCTTATTTCGTTTTGAATTTCTTTTCCATTCAACATTACTTTAGACACTCCTATATTTTTTCCGTTTGGATTATTTACTTTTATGTGATAAATACTATTTCCATAAATATAATCTATCTTATATTCTTTCCATTCTTTAGGTATACATGGTTTTATTTTCAATATTCCTTCTTCTACTCTTAAGCCTAATATATATTCTATTCCTGCCTTATAATACCAACTAGATGAGCCTGTATACCAAGTCCAACCACCTCTTCCAGCTAAATTACCTGCTCCATAGATATCTGCTGGAATTACATATGGTTCAACTTTATACTTTTGCACTGCTTCTTTTGTTCTTGTATGCTCTATAGGATTTATCATTTTATATAATTCTACTGCTTTATCACCAAAACCAAGAATTGCTTCTGCTATTATTACCCAACAGCTTGCATGTGTGTATTGCAGTTGTGGACATTTTTTCTATCCTACCTTTTTCTCATAACTTTTTCTAGCACATATAAAATTATTATTTAAATCTTGTAATGGTTTAAAATTAAAATAAATATCAACTT
>CALXSO010000031.1 GCA_944391155.1 uncultured Clostridia bacterium | reverse complement strand
TAGCTCATGAAATTGGTCATATAATTTTGAAGCATCACAAAGATTTTGATGTCACTAGTGTTTTACAAGATAATTTTTCAAAAGAAGAATATAAAATACTAGAAAATGAAGCTAATTGTTTTGCTAGAAACATATTAGCACCTGCACCACTTGTACAAACTTTAAATATTCGTGAATATTATTTTAAATTGTCTGATTTTTTTAATTTAAGTTTTAAAGCCTCAAATGCTAGGCGAAACTTTTATAAAAATGACTTATATTATTTAGATGAAGAAAAAATAAGAAAAATGCAAAAACAATTTAAAAGATACAAATTATGTAAAAATTGTTCAACAAGCTATATGAAAATTGATAATATGTATTGTCCATTATGTGGAAGTAAAAAATTAGTATTAGGAGATGTTTTTACAATGAAAGAATATAAAGGTATAAATATTAAAGAATTACATGAATGTCCACGATGTGAAAATTATGATATACAGTCAGAAGATAATTATTGTAAAATATGTGGTTTAAGTTTAAAAAATGAATGTACTTCTTGTGGTATGGAATTAGATTCTAGTGCTAGATACTGTACTCATTGTGGGTGTAAAACAACTTATTTTCAATCTGGAATCTTGGAAGATTGGAAATCAGCAACAGATGTGATAAAAAGAAATAATTCTGAAATTGATAAATTTGAACCTGTATTTCAAACAATGGCTTCTGCCGAAGATTTACCTTTTTAGGTAAATATGTAGGTAAAATGGAAATCAATAAATAATACTAAGGATAAGTAGAAATACTTATCTTAATTTAATAAAAATATTTGTTCAAAATTTGCATAAATAAATGCTTTAATGGAGTGATATTAATGAAAAAGGATAAAGAATATAATGTTTATATAGATGAAAGCCGGAGATGAAGGAATAAAAAGGGGTAGTGAATGGTTTATATTAACTGCCATTATAGTTCCTAAAGAATACGATTTAACATTATCAAACAAAATAGTTTCTATAAAGAAAACGTTGAATATGAACAGAAAAGACCAATTGCATTGGAATAAAATATTGAAATATGATAAAAAAATTCAGATAATATATGATTTAATATCAGAAAATTTTAAAATAATTCATGTTGCAATTAATACTTATGAAATAAATAAATTAAAATCTAAAGATTTATATCCTTATTTTATGAGTTATTTAATTGAAAGAGTTTCTTATTACGTTTCAAATAATAAGGGAAAATGCAATATTTTTATAAGTACAAGAAACGAAAACAATAAAACAAAAAATGAACATCTAAGAACTGAATTGATGAATAAAAGGACATATCACCATATTGCTATTAAATGTATTAATAATATTAAATTTATAGATAATAGAGAAAGAAATTTATTGCAACTCGCTGATGTTTGTTGTAGTTCTTTTGCTCAGGCTATAAAATATAATACTAACCAAGAATGGGAATATGTTTTAAAGTTAAAATCAAATATTTGGAACTATAAAGGATTAATGATGGGTTATGGCATTAAATTCTATCCACCTATAGAATGGTTTAATTGTTTTCCAATGCTTATACATCTAACAGCATAATAAAAGAGCAATTCCCCCGATTACGTTATCCCATACATCAAAGTGTACTGCCAATAGATAAACTATCGACCCGTAATTAACTCGGCGAACGAATTACTCTTTGTATATATATTATACAATATTTTGAAAAAAATGCAAGCTTTTTGAATTATTTTTTATAAAAATATAAGAAACTATAAGGATTTATAAAACAAATTTGCTTTAATAATAGGAGGATATTATGTCTAAAAGAGGTAATGGAGAAGGAACAATATATTATAGTGAAAAATTAAATAAATGGATAGGTCAATTTACTGCAGGTAGAAAATTAGATGGTAAATTAAATCGTAAATCAGTATATGGAAATACGAGAAAAGAAGTTAAAGAAAAAATGACTAAAGCTTTATCAGACGTGCAAGATAAAAAATTTATTGAAAATTCTAATATAACACTTTTAGAATTAGTAGATAAATATATAGATCAACTTTATAACTCTAATAAAATCAAAGATGTAACATATAAAAGACATACAGACACTAAGAACATTATAGCAAAACTAGACATTGCAAATAGACCTATTCAAAAAATTACTGTTTCAGAAATCAATAACAATCTTTCAAAAATTACAAACTACTCTAATTCTATAATAGAAAAAGTATATGGTTTAATTGGGCAAGCTTTTAATTTTGCTTTGCTAGATAATATAATAAGTTCAAACCCTTTTTCTATTAGAGGTGCAATAATAAAACCAAAATCAGATAAAGAAACTAAAAAAATTGAAGCACTAACTATTGAAGAACAAAATGCTTTTCTTGACGAATTATCAAAAAGTGATGATAAATATAAAGATATTCTTTATATTGCTATATATACAGGTATGAGAATTGGAGAAATTTTAGCTTTAAAAGGTGCGGATATAGATATTGAAAATAAAAGGATTAACATTGAAAGAACTTTAACTAAAGATAATAATGATAAAATTATTGTCGGCAAGACTACAAAAACATACGTAGGAACACGTCAAATTCCTTTTTTTGACGTTTTAATACCAATTCTATCTAAAATTATACATCTAAAGGTTTCTTATTCGAAAATAACGGCAATTTTATAAATCCCTCTACTATAAATACTCATTTCAAAAAGATTTGTAAAGATGCAAATATAAAAATTAAGATTTCTCCAAAAAAGAAAAAGAATAAAAAAGGAAAAGATACAATTGTAAATTTAAAAACTAGTGATGTAAACACACATATGCTCAGACACACTTTTGCAACTAGATGCATTGAATCTGGAATGAGTGCAGTTGTATTGCAAAAAATATTAGGACACAAGGATATTGAAACGACTTTAAATACATATACTTCTGTTTTTAATAAATTTAAGGAAGATGAACTAAAAAAAGCTGAAGAATATTTTGATAGTATAAATAGCCAGTTGCATTAAAATTGCATTATTTGATAAAATAAAAATCTATATATTGCTTGATATAAGCTGGATACATAGATTTCTTTTTGTGGTGACCCCTACGGGAATCGAACCCATGATTCCACCTTGAGAGGGTGGCGTCTTAACCGCTTGACCAAGGGGCCATACAATACTTTATATTTATACCATTTTTTTTTTATTTAGTCAACTGTTATCTTTAAAATTTCTTTTAAACGTTTATTTTTTTTTGTAAGATATAGATATCCTATTAGTGCTTCAAATGCTGTTGCATAACTATATTCTTGTACATTTGAATTTTTAGGTACATGATGATTTTTAGCATTTCTTCCTCTTCTTACTATATCTTTTTCTTCGTCTGTTAACATATCATATATCTTTTTTAAATTTTCTTCTTGTGAATGTGCTTTTACCTTTTCTATTGCTTTTAAATGCATTGCATGTGGTTTTAATTTTGTTGTGTTTACTAAGTTTGTTCTTACATATAATTCATATATGCAATCACCAATGTATGCCCAAGTAAGTGGTGATAGTAAATTTATTTCTTCTGACGTTTTTGTTATATCGATTAATTCTTTCAATTTTTACTCCTCTTTCTTTTTTGTCTTTTTCTTATATATTTTTCAGCATTTTTCTAGTGTTATTTTTCCTAAGATTCCATTTTTAAATTCATCTAGTATTATTCTTGCAGTTTTTTCGTCATCAATATTTCCTCCAGATATTATGCAACCTCTTTTCTTTCCTATTTCTAGCATTATTTCATATATATTCTCATTTTCTGGTCTATCTTTTCTATTTAGAATCTCGTTTACACTTTTAGAGTCCAATTTATATCTTTTACATAATTTTTCTCTTTCATTTTCTACTAAATATTTTATTAAATTGTATGCAATTTCAATTTTATCTAAAATTTCCTCTTTTATTGTTCCTGTAAAAGCTAAATTAAGAGCTACTTCTTGACTTTCAAATTTAGGCCATAGCACACCTGGGGTATCTAGCAGTTCTATTTTTTCGTTTATGCGTATCCATTGTTTTTGTTTTGTTACTCCTGGCTTATTTCCAACTCCTGCTGATGATTTTTTTGCTATTCTATTTATTAATGAAGATTTTCCTACATTTGGTATTCCTAATATCATTACTCTAATTTTTCTGCCAATTCTTCCTTTTTCTGACTGTTTTTTTTGTTCTTCTTCCATTAATTCTTCTATAGTTTTAATAAGCTGATTTATGCCTTTTCCAGAATTTGCATCTGTTGGAATTGCTATTATTCCTTTCTTTTTAAAATATTCTATCCATCTCTGATTTTCTTTATCATCTGCTAAATCACATTTATTCAAAATTATTATTTTCTTTTTTCCTTTTGTTATTTCTGCAATATTTGGGTTCTGGCTTGATATTGGAATTCTTGCATCTAAAAGTTCAATGACTACATCAATTATTTTTAAATCTTCTATTATTTGTTTCTTAGTTTTTGCCATATGACCAGGATACCAGTTAATGTTCATTTTCTTCACTTCCTATCTCTATAAATGAACGATTATCTCTCGATATCTCCATTTATCTTATTCTTTTATTTTATATTAATTAAAATTAATAACATCTTTAATAGACACACTAAAAAGTGTACTTTTAATCGTTTTATTTAAGATGCTTTATTAAAAATAAATATTTTCTTTATCATTATTACAATAGTATATATATTTAGAATTTCGAAAAGAAAAATAATGATATCTGATAAAATCTTGTTATACCTAAAAAAATTAAAATACATATTTGGTATAACTATAATTGTCGCACCGATAAAATATATTACTTCTATAATTACATTTATTATATTTAATGATTGTTTTTTATTTTTATTTACTAATACTAGTATCAGCGAAATAATTTGAATTCCACATACTATGATGTTATATGGCATAATCCATGATTTAGTTATTATTCCTATTAGTGATTCAAATTTATCTCCATTGATTAAATTATTTGTAAAAAAATATGATGTAATAAAGTGTATTCCTAATATGATAATAGTTAGGCAAATTGAAATTTTTATTTTTTTGTCTATACTATTAGTTTCGTTTTTTTCTTTATTTTCCATTTTTATTTTTCCTCTTCCTCTTATTATTTAGTTTTATATTAAATATATTTATTAATTCTAATTGTAAGATTTATATCTTCTTTAGAAACTGCATACTTTATTAATAGTGAAGTTAAAAATAATTTTTATATTAGTTTCATTTATAATTGACTAAAAGTAATTTTATTAAGAGAAAATTTTATACTTTCCTAATCTGATTTTCGCAAAATAGTTCAAAAGGTTGATGAGTAAATATTTCTTGTCAAAGACATATGCGAAGACTTAAAATTTTTGACAAAAATTATTTACCTATCAACCTTTTGAACTGCTTATTTTTGTGATAAATAAAA
>CALXSO010000030.1 GCA_944391155.1 uncultured Clostridia bacterium | reverse complement strand
TATATCAACCTTTTGGACTGATTAATTTTATGTTATACTAAATTGTAACAGATTTTATGTTGTATATGCAAAAATTCATATATCATCAAGATAGGAATTGATTTTCCTATACAATAAAAAAGGCCACTATATTGTGGCTTTATAATTCTAATCCTTCTATTTCTTCTTGTAATTTTTTTATTTGGGCTTCTTTTTGAGTTTTTAATTGTTGCTTACGCTTTTCTTCATTTTCTCTTACTTCTCTTCTTCTATTTATCATAAACTCTGAATTATGACTTGCTTCTCCTGCTCTTTTAGAAAAAAATTTTTGATAAGTATTTTCTGGTGTTTTTCTTACACCTCCAATATATTTTCCACAAGGATTTTCTGGATTTTCTTGTAATCCTCTACTAAGATATTTTTCAACTCTTTCTTTATTTAATAAGCCTTTCATGACTGCTTCACAATAATTATAATCAGTTCTTAATTGCTCTAAATTTATTTCTGCTAAGACTCCTCTATATTGTGTACGTCTGCTTAAATCCATTCCTTTTGAATCAAAATTAATTGCATCATTTTCTCCATACCAAGAAACTGCACAATTGTGTACAGGATGACCACCTAAATTAATTGTATCTATACTTGCTATTAGTCTCGTTACATCATAAAATTGTCTAAAATCTGCTTCTCTATCGTAAAAATCAACTTGCAATCTGCCGTCTTTTGTCATGCTGAATTTTGCATTTCTTAAGAACTCTTTATTATTATCTTCTTCATGTATTTGATCTTTTTCTGGTTGTTTTTTTCTAAATTTATCTAATAATCCCATACTCATCATCTCCTATATTTCTATTTTACCATATTTTTTAAATAATTGCAATTTGTTGAAATTTGCTCCAGCACAAAAAATAGTTGATATTATTTACAATACCAACCGTTTAAATGTGCTAGTTTTTATTTTTTAGTATTAAAAGTAAATCTGTAAGCCGGGTTCTGTCATTTAAAATAGTCATTTATCTAGGATAATTATCACTAATTACCTCAAGCCACGCAAGTTAGAAGGTGCCGAGCAGGCTTAATCTTCTTTTTAGGTGTTGCTCCTGATGGGGTTTACACTAGCCTACTATGTCACCATAGTAGTGGTGAGCTCTTACCTCGCCTTTTCACCCTTACCAAATATTTGGCGGTTATTTTCTGTTGCACTTTCCTTAAGGTTTCCCTCACTAGACGTTATCTAGCATCATTGCTCTATGGAGCCCGGACTTTCCTCTCGTAATTCCTTTCGAAATTTACCAGCGACTATTCAATTTACTCTAGTTTTTATTATATCATACCTTTCTCAATTCTTCTACTAATTCTTCATATTTTATTAAAAAAATTTCTTTATCCTGTTTTTCTATACTACTTTTTAATTCATTTAACATAATATATGTTTTATTTGTAAAATATTGATTTTTAGTACTTAGATCTTTGTTAGTTAGCAATCTTGAAAATACTTCAATTGCTGTTTGTATGTCTTGATTAATTGAATTCCAGTCATCTCCGTCTAATTTACTGTATGCTTTTAATATATTTTGTTTTGTTTCTATTCCAACTATTTCAAGTTCTTCATTATTTATTTGTTTTATGAATTTTACTATATAATCATAAACGTTTACCAATTGATTTAATGTTTCTTGTTTTGATTCAGCTTTTATTTTTTCTGTTAATATATCTATTTCGGAATTAAAATTCAATATTTCGTTTTGATCTATATCTGTATTATATAAATCTAATGTTATTGTTGGTAATGATGTATATAGGCTTTCAATTTCAATCTTTGTTGTACTCCAATCTATATTTTGTTCTTCTGTTAAAATTCCTGTTCTTTGTAATGTATATTTTTGATTGCTTTCTTGTTCATCATTATTTTGTTTACTATTGCTAGATGATTTTTCTCCTGATTCTTGTGACATGCTTCCACCTGATGTTCCTTCTTCAGATTGTTGTGAATTTCCACTTGAGGTTGAATTACTTTGCCCACTGGTTTCATCATTTGTGTCTTCACTAGAACTGTTTGTTTCTCCTTGTTCAATACTTTCAACTGAAATTTTATAATTGTCATATTCTATCTGATTCATTTGATTAAATATATTTACTATTTTTTCTTCTAAATAGTTTATTTCTGATAACACTTTTTCTTTTAATTCATTATTTTTGTTTTTATTTTCATTGTTAGCTATAACATAATATAAGCTTGCTCCAATTATAAATATACCAAATACAGCTAAAATTGAATATATTATTTTACTACTTTTTTTCAAATTAATCCCTCCAATATTTATTATGAACATTTTCCATTTATTCTATGTATAAAATATTTCTTTTTTTTTCATAATATTAATATGAAGTTTTTTGGAGGTTTCTGATGGTTCTTGTCAATATTTTTAGTGAAAAAAAAGGCGAAATTGAAAATTTTCTTAGTCGTTTTTATAATACAGATATTAATTTAAATAATTCATTATTTTGGGAAAAAACCTACGATAACCCTGTTGAAATAGCAGAAATTATCGGAATATATATTGATAATTCCGATAATTTTTCTATTACTATGTGGATTAGTCTAGATAAGCATATTTATGTTCATGTTAATGAATTAAATGCTAATGAATTGATAAAATATATATATGAAAGATTTCCTTATTAAGTTTAATCTTACTATATTTATATTTGTACTAAAATTCCTACTATAATTGATTTTGTATGATAAAAAGCTTAAACAAGAATAC
The DNA here is from genome assembly GCA_944391155.1 of uncultured Clostridia bacterium. Taxonomy (GTDB): domain Bacteria; phylum Bacillota; class Clostridia; order TANB77; family CAG-508; genus CAG-269. Next base: position 12,069 of record CALXSO010000030.1, on the reverse strand, counting down.
CATAAGAATATTAAATTTCCTGCTATAATTGATTTTATAGTAGTTAATTTACGTTCTAATATATTAGAATGTAAATTACTTTTTGTAAGATTATTAATTAAGCTCTACCTTATTATATAATTATAAATAAAATGAAATTTAAATGTAAAATCTTTTTTCTTATCCTCTAATAACTAATTAATTTCATATATTAAAATATTTAGATTTTCTAATCATTTTCTAAAATTATTGTAACTGGACCATCGTTTGTTAATTCTACCTGCATATTAGCTCCAAATTCTCCTGTTTCAACTTCTATTTCGTTTTCTTTGCATTTGTTACAAAAATATTCATATAGTTTATTTGCTTTATCTGGTTTTGCTGCATCTATGAATGATGGCCTGTTTCCTTCTTTGCAATTAGCGTAGAGTGTAAATTGGGATACTATTAATAAACTTCCTTTTACTTGCTTTATATTTAAGTTCATCTTGTCGTTTTCATCTTTGAAAATTCGTAAATTACACAATTTTTTTACTAAATAATCTGCTGTTTTTTCTGAATCAGTGTGATTAACTCCTAATAATACTAAAAAACCTTCATTTATTTTTCCTACTACTTTACCTGCTACTGTAACTTTTGCTTTTTTTACTCTTTGTACTACTAGTTTCATTTATTTTTCCTTTCTTTGCATTTATATTATTTGTTTTTATTCATCTTCTTTCATTTTATTTTTTAGTTCTTCTTCTGAAATGTTTTGAATCTCTTCTTCTTGTATATTTGTTTCAATTTCTACAGTTTTTTGTAAATTATCTTTATGCTCTTCTTCATTTTTGTCTGTCTCTGGATTATTATTTTCTTGATTGTTGTTTTCTTGATTGCTATTTTCTTCATTGTTATTTTCTTGATTACTATTTTCTTGATTACTATTTTCTTGATTGTTGTTTTCTTGATTACTATTTTCTTGGTTGCTGTTCTCTTGATTGCTATTTTCTGTTTTATCATTGTCTTCTTTAACAGTATCTTGTACTTCTACATTATCAATTATTTCAACTTCTTTTGCTTCTTCTATTTCCTGCTTTGCTCCACATTCTGGGCAAAATTTAACGTCTTTATCCATCTCTGTATAACAATTTGGACATTGTTTTCTATCTCTTAATTCTAAACATTCTTTTAGTTTTGCTTCTATTTCTGCACTTATTATATCTATTCTAGCACAATCTTCCTCTAACTTTTCTTTTAGATTTATAGTTTCTTTATTTATATGATTTTGATATACATTTTTACCGATTTCTTCGTAAATTTCATTTATTTGTGATTTTAATTCGCTTATTTTTAATCTTATTTTAGCTTCTTTTGCTAATTTTCCTGTTTTATCAGCAGTTATTTTGTATGCTTCACTTGCTTTTTTTCCAATTTTATCAAAAAATTCCATATAATCACCTTTCCTTTTTCCTTATACTATTATATTATTTTCTTTTCTAATTTGTATTATTCATATTTTAATTTTTATTTTTATATTTTTTTAATATATGTTTTTTGTGAATTTTTAAATTTAATATATTTAAACTGCTAATAGTTCGTCTTTTCCTTCTCTTGTCATTAGATTATTTACCGCTGTTTTAGGATCTAATTTATTATATATTACTTCATATGCTGTTTCTGTTATTGGCATTTCTATATTATTAATTTTTCCTAATTCATATGCTACATCAATGTTGTCTACACTTTCTATTACCATTCCTATTTCTTTTTTAGCTTCTTCTAATGTCTTTCCTTGCCCAATTAATTTTCCTGCTCTTCTATTTCTACTATGTTCACTTAAGCATGTTACAATTAAATCACCTAAACCGCTTAATCCATAGAAAGTTTCTTTTTCTCCTCCTAATGCAACTCCAAGTCTTGTTAATTCTCCTAATCCTCTTGTTACCAATGCCGCAAATGTATTATCTCCTAATCCTATTCCTGTTGCTACTCCTGCACAAAAAGCTATTATATTTTTTAATGCTCCTCCTAATTCTACTCCTTTTATATCACTTGATGTATAAATTCTCATTTTTGGTCCCATAAATGTATCTTGTATTTCTTTTTTTAACTCTTCGTCTTTTGATGCTACTACTAATACTGTTGGTATAGCAATAGATACTTCTTCTGCGTGACTTGGGCCTGATAAAACTCCTATTCTTGCTTCTGGCATTTCGTCTTTTATAACTTCATCTAGGGTTTTTAAAGTTTCTTTTTCAAATCCTTTTGAACATATTATTATTGGTCTATTTTCTACATATTGCTTATATTGTTTAAATACTTCTCTTGTAAATTTTGAAGGTGTTACATGTAATATAAAATCTGTGCCTGCTATAACTTCTTCAAAGTCTGTTGAACATTCTATATTTTCTGGTAAAGTTATTTTTGGTAAAAATTTGCATTTTTTTTCTTTATTTATTAATTCTTTTTCACTTTCAGAATATGACCAAACCTTTATATTATTTCCTCTATTTGCTAAATAAACAGCAAGTGCTATCCCCCAGCTTCCGCTTCCTATTATTGCTATGTTTTTCATTGTTTTCATTCCTTTCTTTTTTTCTATAATATTTTCTTTTTATAATGTATTACATAATACTAATTTTTTGTATATGAATAATTTAATTTTTTCTTGTTTTTATTTAAAAGATATTCTGTTTTCTGTTCCATTCATTATTCTTTTTATATTTGCTCTATGGTTAAATAAAACAATTATCGCTAAAATTATACTATATATTAGATAGCCACTTCCCTCTGATACAATATAATGTTCACTAATAAATAGTGTTAATACTGGATATAGAACGGCTGCAGCACAAGAACCTAAAGAAACCATCCTTGTTAGCATTATTAGTAGAAGTGCAAATACTAGACAAATTAATCCTATTTGCCAATTACTCATCAATAAAATTCCTAATGATGTTGCTACACCTTTTCCTCCCTTGAATTGAAAAAATATTGGGAAGGTATGCCCTAGTACTACGGCTACTCCTGCAATTTGTACTAAAAGAGCTTTATCTTCACTTTGAAATATGTTTCCTAATGCTATTGCAATTAATATTGATACTACTCCTTTTAATATATCACATAAAAGTGTTATTGCTGCTGCTCCTTTTCCAACTGAACGTAGCATATTTGTTGTTCCTGCATTTCCACTACCTTTTTGTCTTACATCAAATCCTGCTATTTTTTTACTTATTATTACTGAAAAATTTATGCTTCCTATTATATATGCAATTATTGCCATTGTAATATATAATGCCATTTTTATCACTCCATTCTTTTAATTTTCTTTGTCTAGTTTTTCTCTTACTATAATTCTAATCGGTGTTCCTTCTAGCCCAAATTCTTTTCTAAATTGATTAATTAAATATCTTTCATAGGAAAAATGAAATAAATCTTTTGAATTTACAAATATTACAAATGTTGGTGGTTTTGTAGTTGCTTGTGTTCCATAAAAAATTTTTAATCTTTTTCCTTTGTCTGTTGGTGGTTGAACTATTGCTATTGCTTCATTTATTACTTGATTTAAGACTGATGTTGATATTCTCATTGCATTTTGCTCAGCAACATGGTTTATCATTGGGAATAATTTATCAACTCTTTGACCTGTTTTGGCTGAAATAAATATTATTGGAGCATAAGATAGATATGATAATTTTGCATATATATCTTTTTTGTATTTTTCTAATGTTCCTGTTGTTTTTTCATATTCATCCCATTTATTTACTACAATTATTATTCCTTTTCCAGCTTCATGTGCTTCTCCTGCAATTTTTGCATCTTGGTCTGTTACTCCATCATTTGCATCTATTAGCATTAAACATACATCTGCTCTTTCTACAGCTAAGAGGCTTCTCATTACACTAAATTTTTCTATTCTTTCATTTACTTTACTTTTCTTACGTATTCCTGCGGTGTCTATTAATATATATTTCCCTTGTTCATTTTCAAAATATGTATCTATTGCATCTCTTGTTGTTCCTGCAATATTGCTTACTATTGTCCTTTTTTCTCCAAGTATTTTATTGATTAATGATGATTTACCTACATTTGGTTTTCCTATAACTGCTACTTTTATTATATTATTCTCTTCTTCATTATCTGTTTTTTCTGGAAAATGTTCATATATCGCATCTAATACGTCTCCTATTCCTAATGCATTTGTTGCTGATATTGGATATGGATCTCCTAATCCTAAATTATAGAATTCATATATTTCCTGTTTATCTTTTTCATAATTATCAGCTTTATTACAAGCAAGAACAATTGGCTTTTTGGATTTTTTAAGCATAATAGCAATTTCTTTATCAGCTGCTGTAACTCCTTGTTTTACATCTGTTAAAAAAATTATTACATCTGCCATTGCTATTGCTAAATTTGCTTGTTCTCTCATCTGAGAAAGTATTATATCTTCTGAATCTGGCTCTATTCCTCCTGTATCTATTAGTGTAAAATTTCTTCCTCTCCAATTTGTATCTGCATATATTCTGTCTCTTGTTACTCCTGGGGTATCTTCTACTATCGATATTCTACTTCCTGCTAAATAGTTGAAAAATGTTGATTTTCCAACATTAGGTTTTCCTATTATTGCTACTATTGGTTTTGGCATTTTATTCTCCTTTCTTTTCGTTTATATTTTACTATACAATATTTAAAAAAGCAAGAATAAATACTCCGTAACAAAAAAGGTCGATATATTTGTTACAGGTTATCGCTTCTTGCTAAAAACTCTTTTTAGATACATTCTACAATTAAATCATAATCACTTACTTCCACTACTTTACATTTAATTATTTCATTTAATATTTCTTTTTCGTCTATTTTTTTGTTGTTTTTTAGATATACTATTCCATCTATTTCTGGAACGTCTTGTTTTGTTCTACCTATGTAGTATTTTCCATCAAAAGATTTATTTTCAATTATGACTTCATATATTTTTCCTATTTTATTTTCTAAATTTTGTTTTGATATTTTTTGTTGTTCTTTCATTATTTTGTTGTATCTAGCCTTTTTTGTGTTTCCATGGATTTGATTTGGTAACTTTTCTGCTGGTGTCCCTTCTTCTTTTGAATATATGAATGTTCCTAGTTTATCAAACTTTGCTTTTTTTACAAATTCTTTTAATTCTTCGAAATCTTCTTCTGTTTCTCCTGGAAATCCAACTATTAAACTTGTTCTTAATGTTGCTTCTGGTATTTTGTTTCTAATTGTTTTTATTAGATTTTCTATTTGTTCTTTTGAAGTTTTTCTATTCATTTTTTTTAATATATTGTTTGATATATGTTGTATCGGTATGTCAAAATATTTTGCTATTTTATTATTTTTTTCTACTACATTTAGTAATTCATCTGTTATTCCTTCTGGATATGAATATAAAAATCTTATCCATTTTATACCTTCTACTTTACTTATTTCTTCTAATAGTTCTGCTAATTTGCTTTCTCCGTATATGTCAATTCCGTATTTTGTTGTGTCTTGTGCTATTATTATTATTTCTTTTATTCCTTTTTTTGCAAGCATTTCTGCTTCTTTTAATATCTCCTCTTTCTTTCTGCTTACAAATGGACCTCTTATATATGGAATAGCACAATATGTACATCTATTACTACATCCTTCTCCAATTTTTAAATATGCATAATTTTTCCCAGTTGTTATTACTCTTTCCATATATTCTTCATATGTCGCCATTGGTAGTGGTTTCATTTCAGAAATCTTACTACTTAATTTCTGCTTTGTTTTTATTGCTATGTTTCTTTTTATTAATTCTTCTACTATTTTCCAGAAATTATTGTAGTCTTCTAGTTTTATGAATAAATCAACTTCTGGTAATAGCTTTATTAGATCTTTATAGTATCTTTGTACTAAACAACCAGTTACTATTAGATATTTGCATTTTTGTTTTTTATATTCAGCCATTTCTAATATAGTGTTAATTGCTTCTTCTTTGGCTGAATCTATAAATCCACATGTATTTATTACTATTATTTCTGCATCTTGTGGTTCACTTACTATTTCAAATTTATTATTTTTAAATTTTCCAATCATTATCTCTGTGTCAATTAAATTTTTACTGCATCCTAATGATATAAATCCTACTTTCACTTTTATTTCTCCTTGTTTTTTATTTGTGGCTACAGATATGTTTTCTTGTCAATTCCATTAAATCTAGTTTTGTAAAGCCTTCTACTTGTGTTTTGCTTCTATCTTCTTTTAATTTTTCTTTTAATAAATTTTCTATTTTTTGTTTATTTTCAGGTTTATGCATATCTATATAATCTATTATTATTATTCCACCGATATCTCTTAATCTTAATTGTTTTGCAATTTCTATAGTTGCTTCTCTATTTACTCTATATATTGTTTGCTCTAAATCTTTTGTTCCTGTATACTTGCCTGTATTTACATCTATGGCTGTAAGTGCTTCTGTTTTATCTATCGTTATAAATCCCCCACTTTTAAGCCATATTCTTCTTTTTTGCATTTTTTCTACTTGTTTTTCTATATCATATATGCTAAATAAATTTTTTTCTTCTGTTTTCTCTACAATTATATTTTTTAGTTGTTTATCTTTTTTTATATATTCATTTATTTCTTGATATTTTTCTTCATTATCTACTATTATTTTGGTAATATTTTTGGTAGATAAATCAGTTAACATTTTATATAAAATGTCATCTGCTTTATATATAATTCCTGTTTTTGCATTTTCTGATTTTACTTTTTCTTCATAATCTTTTTCTATTTTATTCCATATGTTTTCTACTTTTTTTATATCTTCTATAACTTCTTCTGTTTTTCCTTCTGCTGCAGTTCTTATAACTGCACCGTTTTTAGGGTTAATATTTTCTTTTACTAGCTTATATAATCTTTCTTTTTCTTTTGAATTTTCTATTTTTTGTGATACAGTGATGATATTTGTATTTGGCATCAATACTATATATTTACTAGGCAAATTTATATGTGTAGAGACTCTTGCCCCTTTTTGTTCATTGCTGTCTTTTTTTATTTGGACTAACATTTTTTGTTCTTTTTTTATTATGTCTTTAATATCTATATCTGTGTTTATTTTTTCTTTTGTTTCATCTATTTTTGGTAATATGTCTTTTAGATGTATAAAAGCATTTTTTTCTGTTCCTATATCTATAAATGCTGCTTGCATTCCTTTTATAATATCTTTTACTTTTCCTAGATATATGTTTCCTTCTTTTCGATCTAAGCCTTCATTATCTTCATAATATTCTACTAGTATTCCATTTTCTAATAATGCTATTTTTTCTTGATTTTTGTTTTTAGTAATTAATATTTCTAACATTTATTTAAATCCTTCCTGTTTTTTGTGTTTTATTAATATTTCATTATTTGTTTATTGTTATTATTAATTTTAAACTTTATTCTTCAACTTTTGTTTGTTAATCCTTTGTTTATTATTTATGTCATATTTTCTTAAATTAGTTGACTTTAATTATATTTATTCATTGCATAATCCATACCATTTATTAATATGTCTATTACTGCATCAGCTGCTTTTCTTATTCCTTCATCTAAAATTTCTCTTTCACTTTTTGGAATCGGACCTATGACATAATTTATTTTGTCTAGCAAATACATTGGTTTTCCTATTCCTATCCTTATTCGTGGAAATTCTGTTGTTTGGATTCTATTTACTATTGATTTCATTCCATTATGAGAACCCGGTCCTCCCTTTTTTCTAAGTTTTATTACTCCTTTTTCAATGTCCATATCATCATATATTACTATTAAATCTTTTGGTTCTATTTTATAAAAATCTATCATTTGCTTTATTGAATTTCCACTTAAATTCATATATGTTTGTGGTTTTAATAGGATTACATCTTTTTCTTCTATTTTAGTTTTTTCATATAGCCCATCAAATTTATTTTTTTCTAATTTTATATTATATCTTTTTGATAATTCATTTATTGTGTCAAATCCCATATTATGTCTTGTATTAGAATATTGTTCTTCTGGATTTCCCAGTCCTACTATTAAATACATTTTTCTCTCCTTGTATACTTTTTTTGAGGATTTAGATTGGTTCTAAATCCTCATTTGTTTATCTGCAAATTTTTATTTTTTTTCTTTCTTCTGGAAATAATTCCGAATTAACTAGTAATTCGTTATATCTTCCTATTGCAGATGAATTTTTGTCCATGGCATCTGGGTCATTTGAAAACATCCATATATTTAATTCTACTTTTTGTAAGAAGTTTGCAGCTCTTGGATTACCCTGTCTTACCATTTCTAATAAATTTCTTCTTGCTTCGTTTGTTTTCATTATATTATCCTCCATAATGAAACTTTATAATAGCTACTTGCTATTATATACCTGTTGTTTTCGATATACATAATATCATATCTATATGATTTCGTCAAATTGCTATTTTGCCTATTTAAATTTGTACTTTGAAATTTTATTTTTTCTTTCAAATTTTAAATAAAATATTTTCTTAATATTTTACTAAGAACTAACTTCAACTAAATTAGCTTTTTCTTTTCCTACTATTTCCTTAAACATATTTAAAATATCATCTGTTAAAAAGATCTGTCCACAAGGTCTGATATCTTCACCTACTTTTACTTCGATGTTTATATTATTTCTATCACCTGCAAAATATTTGATTGCACCTCTTAATTTCTTTTTTTCTTCTTCTGTGCTATCTGTAATATCAACTAATAATATTTTTTGCTTGTTTTCTCCAAAGTTTTTTACTTCATTTGCAATTATTGTTACATCTGAATCTTCTCTTATACTAAGTCTTCCATCAATCATTACTATGTTTTCTTCTACTAATGATTCTTTTCCACTTAAATATGCATTTTCAAAAGCTATTATTTCTACAGTTCCATATAAATCTTCTACTGTTACAAAAGCCATTATTTTATTGTTTTTTGTGAATTTCTTTTTAATAGATGTTATTATTCCTGCATATTTTACTCTTTGTCCATCTTGGAATCTTGTTTTTGTATTCGAAATTTGTTCCTCCATATCATTTGCTGTACTCATTTGATTTTCTATTTCTCTTATGTCTTTTGTTGATATTGTTGTTTCTCTTTCTATTTGTGTTTTTAATTTTTCTAATGGATGTCCTGAAATATATATTCCAAGCATTTCTTTTTCCATTGATAATAGTTCCTTGTTTGATAATTCAGGATGTTCTTCAAATGTGTATTTTTTTTCTTGCATTTCTTCTTTTTGCTCGTCTGTTCCTAAATCAAACATTGATACTTGTCCATTGAATCCTTTTTGATTATTGCTTTGAATTACATCCATTATTGTTTCAAATGATGCTAAAAGTGTGGCTCTTGTTTGTGTAAAGTTTGCAAACACTCCAGCTTTTATTAAACTTTCTACACATTTTTTATTTACTGTTTTATCTGCTATTCTTTCGCAAAAGTCTGTAAATGATTTGTATTCTCCATTTTCTTTTCTTTCTTTTACGATATTTTCTACAGGAACACTTCCTACATTTTTTACACTTCCAAGTCCAAATCTTATTTTTCCATCCTCTACTGTGAATTTTGCTTCACTTTTATTTATATCTGGTTTTAGAATTTCAATTCCTAAGTTTTTACATTCTTCTATATATTGAGGTATTTTATCTAAATTTCCTAAGAAACTGTTTAATGTTGCTGCCATAAATTCTGCTGGGTAATATGCTTTTAGATATGCTGTTCTGTATGCTACTACAGCATAACATGCTGCATGTGATTTATTAAATGCATATTTTGCAAATTCTGCCATTTCATCAAATATTTTATTTGCTGATTCTGCATCTATTCCATTTCTAACACATCCTGGAACTATTATATTTCCTTCTTCGTCTACTTGTCCATTTATGAAAACTTCTCTTTCTTTTGCCATAACATCTAATTTCTTTTTTCCCATAGCACGTCTTACTAGGTCTGCCCTTCCGAAGGGAATATCCTGCTAAATCTCTTACTATTTGCATTACTTGTTCTTGGTAAACCATGCATCCATATGTTACATTTAATATTGGCTCTAAACTTGGATGTGTGTATTCATTATGCCCTGGATTTTGTTTTCCTTTTATATATCTTGGTATTTGATCCATTGGTCCTGGTCTATATAGTGATACTCCTGCTATTAAATCTTCTAAGCAGTCTGGTTTTAATTCTTTCATGAAGTTTGTCATTCCTTGTGATTCAAATTGGAATATGCCACATGATTTTCCTTCTTGCCATAGTTTGTATACTTTAGGGTCATTCATTTCTTTGTCAAATTCTACGTCTATTCCTTTATCTTTTTTTACTAAGTCTATTGTGTCTTGAATTACTGTTAATGTTCTTAATCCTAGAAAATCCATCTTTAGTAGTCCTAATTCTTCTAGGGTTGTCATTATATATTGTGTTGAAATCTGATTATCTCTTACATATAATGGTACATATGTATCTACTGGTTCTTTTGTTATAACTATTCCACATGCATGAGTAGATGCCTGTCTTGGCATCCCTTCTAATCCCATTGCTATTGTTAATAGATTTCTTACTTTTTCGTCATTTTCATATAGGTTATTTAATTCTTTATTCTGTTCTAATGCTTTTTTTATTGTAATATGTAATTCATTTGGAATCATTTTTGCTAAAGAATCCGCTTCTGAATATGGCACATCTAATACTCTTGCCACATCTCTTATTACCATTCTTGCTGACATGGTTCCAAATGTTATAATCTGTGATACATGATCATGACCATATTTTCTTGATACATAATCTATCACATCTTGTCTGTGTTCATAACAGAAGTCAACGTCAAAATCTGGCATACTAATTCTTTCTGGATTTAAAAATCTTTCGAAAAGTAATCCATATTTCATAGGGTCTATATCTGTTATCTCTATTGCATATGCTATTATTGAACCTGCTCCTGATCCACGACCTGGTCCTACTGGAATGTTATGTGTTTTTGCATAATGGATAAAATCCCATACTATTAGAAAATAGTCTACATATCCCATTTTCTTTATTACGCCAATTTCATATTCTGCTCTATCTAATATCTCTTTGCTTGGGTTTTCTCCATATCTTTTTTTGATACCTTCATCACAAAGTTTCTTGAAATAGTCATAATGCGTTGGATATTCTGGTGGTACGTCATAGTTTGGTAGTATCGTATGCCCAAATTCAAACTCAACATTGCATTTGTCTGCAATTTTAACTGTGTTTTCAATTGCGTCAGGAAATGCTCTAAAGTATTCGGACATTTCTTCTGGAGATTTAACATATAATTCATCTGTATCAAATCTCATCCTATCTGTATCACTCATTCTTTTTCCTGTTTGTATACATAGTAAAACTTCATGATTATATGCGTCTTCTCTTTTTAGATAATGTGCATCATTTGTTGCAACAAGTGGAATGTCTAATTTTCTTGCAAGTTTTACTAATTTTTGATTTGCTAAAACTTGCTCTGCAATTCCGTTATTTTGGATTTCTATATAGTAATCTTCTCCAAATACTTTTTTATGCCATAGTGCTATTTCTTCTGCTTTTTCTTCTTGTCCGTTTAATAAAGCTTGATTTACTGCTCCTGCTAAACAAGCACTTAAACAAATTATTCCTTCATGATATTTTTCTAATATTTCTAAATCTATACGTGGTTTATAATAATACCCATCAACAAATCCTAGAGAAACTAATTTACTTAGATTTTTGTATCCTTGATTGTTTTTTGCAAGAAGTATTAAATGATAGTATTTGTTGTCTATGTTTGGTTCTTTATCAAATCTTGAACGTGGTGCAACATATACTTCACATCCTATGATTGGTTTGATTCCTTCTTTTTTACATGCTTTATAAAAATCAATAGCTCCATACATTACTCCATGATCTGTTAGTGCCATTGCTTTCATTCCCAATTCTTTTGCTCTTACTGGTAAATCTTTTATTCTGTTTGCTCCGTCTAATAAACTATATTCACTATGTATGTGTAAATGTACAAAATCTGACATTTTTTCTGCTCCTATCTTTGTTATATTTTTATTATTCTATCACAATCTCTTTTAAAAATCTATTAAATATTAATTTTTT